>NZ_JCALDR010000049.1:0-587 GCF_059812965.1 Mycobacterium sp. NGS29 | reverse complement strand
ATGAGTTTGTTGGATGCTCATATTCCGCAGTTGGTGTCGTCGCAGTCGGCGTTCGGTGCCAAGGCGGGGTTGATGCGGCACACGATTGGTCAGGCGGAGCAGGCGGCGATGTCGGCGCAGGCGTTTCACCAGGGTGAGTCCTCGGCGGCGTTTCAGGCTGCGCATGCCCGGTTTGTGGAGATGGCGGCGCGGGTGAACACGTTGCTGGACATCGCGCAGGCCAACCTGGGTGAGGCTGCGGGTACTTATGTGGCTGCCGATGCCGCGGCCGCGTCGACCTACACCGGTTTCTGAGCCGGTTCCTTCGAGTTTTAAGGACTTGTGATGTCGCAGATCATGTACAACTACCCGGCGATGCTGGCGCACGCGGGGGATATGTCGGGCTATGCCGGGACCATGTCGGGGCTGGGTGCGGATATCTCTGCTGAGCAGGCTGCGTTGCAGAATGCCTGGCAGGGTGACACCGGGGTGACCTATCAGGCGTGGCAGGTGCAGTGGAACCAGGCCATGACCGATCTGGTGCGGGCCTATCAGTCGATGGCCAGCACCCATGAGGCCAACACCATGGCCATGCTGGCCCGCGACGG
>NZ_JCALDR010000048.1:0-782 GCF_059812965.1 Mycobacterium sp. NGS29 | reverse complement strand
GGTGGTGTCGTAGCGGTCGTCGGGGTTTTTGGCCATCCCTTTGGCCACCACGGCGTCGAGTTGGGCGGGCAGGCCGTGGCGCAACACCGACGGACGCGGCGGCGGCTGGGTCAGATGCCCACCCAACTGCTGCTCGAGACTGTCCCCCGGAAACGGCTGACTGCCCGTCAAACACTCATGCATCACACACGTCAACGCATAGATATCAGCCCGATGATCGGTACTGTCCCGCGTCATCCGCTCCGGAGCCAGATACGCCCAACTCCCGATCACATTGCCCGTACTGGTCAACGACGTCTCCCCCGCACTACGGGCGATCCCGAAATCGATCAGATACGCAAAATCATCCTCAGCCACCAAAATGTTGGACGGCTTGACATCGCGATGCACCAAATCGATCCGATGCGCCGCATTCAACGCCGACGCCACCTGATCGATGATGTGCACCGCCCGCGCCGGATCCAACGGACCCTCCCGCAACATGCTCTGCAGATCACGACCCACAATCAGGCGCATCGTGACAAACAACCGCCCCTCGATCTCCCCGAAGTCATAAATCGGCACCACATGCGGCTCATCCAACCCCGCCGCCGACCGCGCCTCCCGACGAAACCGCTGCTGATAGGTCTCATCATCAGCCAACTGCGCCGGCAACACCTTCAACGCCACCACCCGCTCAGTGCCGGTATCAAAAGCCCGCCACACCTCGCCCATCCCACCGCGACCCAGCAACTCGATCAACCGGTAACGACCAAACGGCGTCCCGTCCACGCCAACCTCCC
>NZ_JCALDR010000047.1:0-944 GCF_059812965.1 Mycobacterium sp. NGS29 | reverse complement strand
TTGACCCCGTTCAGTGCGCCGCCGCTTGACTTGGCCGGACTGGCCACGACGGTCAACGCCCACGTCGTGGGGGCGGCGACCTCGGTCTCGGCGGCGCTGAGCCCGGTGGCCGAAGGGGTCGCCGCGGGCGCGTCGTCGGTGGTGGCCGGCGTCCAGTCGGCGGCGGCCGCGGTGCCGGTGGCGACCGTGATGTCGGCGGTTCAGGCGGGAGCGATGCCGGCCAGCATGTTGATCGGTCCGATGATGCAGCTCGGGCAGACCGCCAACGCCGGTGCTGCCGGACTGGCCGGAGCCACCGAAGGGCTGGCCGACCTTCCCAAGTTCGTCGGCGACACCGCCCCGGCGCTCAACGGCTTGGGTGCCGGCGGCGGCGGACTCGGTTCCGGGATGGCGGCCGGCCTGGGCAATGCGCGCCTGGTGGGTGCGATGTCGGTGCCCCCAACCTGGCAGGGGTCGGTACCTAAGGCGCTGACCAGTTCGGCGATGACGGGTCTGGGCGCCATGCCCAACCCCGCCGGGATGGCTGCCGGTGCCGGCACGGGAATGATGCCGATGCCGATGCCGATGGGCGGCGGCGCCGGGGCGGGAGGCATGCCCGGCGGCATGATGGGCCGCGGCGGTGCGAGTCCGCACGTGGTGCAGAACCGGCCCAGCGTGATCCCGCGGACCGGAGTCGGATAGTCGCAAGCCTCGGCCAGGTGCCGATCACGGGCGCGGACACGCATCTGGACGGGTGCGCAATTCGCGCCCGTGGCATGTTCGAACGTGGAATATACTCAGTTGGAAGCAAAGTCGATTCGGTGTCCGAAAACCAAAACGTCAGCTCATTTGGTGAAAGCCCGAACTTATCGGTGCGGTCTGACTTACGATCCAGCCGTGAGCTGGGTACGGGGCAGGTCGCAGGTACTTGTTGGCGCCGTTGACGCGGCTGGCTGGTTAGGATA
>NZ_JCALDR010000046.1:0-1343 GCF_059812965.1 Mycobacterium sp. NGS29 | reverse complement strand
ACTCTGATTCGCGGCGAAAACCGCGATCAGTCAAGCAGTTTCTGGCGCATCGCCTCGGCGACCGCGGCCGCCCGGTCGCTGACACCGAGCTTCTCGTACAGGCGTTGCACATGAGTCTTGACCGTCGACGGTGCCACATACAATTCGGCGGCGATCGCGGGAATGCTCTGGCCGCGTGCAATGCGGTTGAGCACCTCGCGTTCGCGCGCGCTCAGCACCGGAGCAGTCGGTGCCGCGCGCTGCCGGATCTCCCCGGCCAGGCCGCCGACGAGGGAGGGCGCGACGACGTCGCGGCCCTTGGCGACGTCGAGAACCGCTTTGACGATCTCGGACCGGGTCGAATCCTTCAGCAGGAATCCGGCGGCACCCTGCTGCAGGGCCTGGTACACGATCGCCGATTCGTCGTGGGCTGAGAGCAGCAGCACCCGGGTGGGTATGTCGTTGTTGCGCACTGCCGCCGCCACCTGCGCACCATCCATCCCGGGCATGCGGTAGTCCAGCAGTGCGACGTCGGGCCGGTGGGCTTTGATCAACTCCAGAGCGCCCGTACCGTCGTCCGCCTCGCCGACAACATTAACCGAACCGCTCAACGAGAGCGCGCGTACCACGCCCTCGCGAAACAGCGGGTGGTCATCGCCGACGACCACACGCACTTTCTCAGGCGTCACAGCGCCGACCATTGCCAGAGTGTAGCGCTCGCCTGCACCGAACTGTTCGTAATCGCCAGACTCGCGATCGGTATTCCGCAGTTTGCTCGCCCCCACCCTGAGTACGGTGTTCGTGTGGCGACCAGCGACGTCGAACTGGAACGAGTGCGCCGCGTGCACCGTTTGCGGTCCTACCGGATCGCCTCGGTGTTACGGATCGGCGTGGTGGCGCTGATGGTTGCCGCGATGCTGATCGGGACCCGGCCGTCGCAGTGGACGCAACAAACCATCCTCATCGTCGGATACTCGGTGATCGCACTGTGTTCGCTGGTGATGGCGTTCGCTCCGTCGCGCCAGTGGGTGGGTATGGGCCCATTGGCGCGGGTGCGCCGATTCGAGCCGTTCGCCTTCACCGCCATCGATGTGTTGGCGCTGACCGGTTTTCAGATGCTGTCGACCGACGGGATCTATCCGTTGCTGATCATGACCCTGCTGCCGGTGCTGGTGGGTCTCGACGTGTCGACACGCCGGGCCGCGGTGGTGCTGGCCTTCACCCTGGTGGGATTTGCGCTGTCGGTCGCCCAGGATCCGGTGATGGTCCGCGCTATCGGCTGGCGCGAAGCCGTCTTTCGGTTCGCGCTGTATGCGTTTCTCTGCGGAACGGCATTGGTCGTGGTGCGTATCGAAGAACGCCAC
>NZ_JCALDR010000045.1:0-1494 GCF_059812965.1 Mycobacterium sp. NGS29 | reverse complement strand
CATGACACTTCCTGAGTCAACCTCAGGCCGTTTGAGGCAGCAGTCTTTGTGTTCCGCCGTGCAGGTTGGGGTCGTAGGGGCGGTTGTCGCGCCAGCAGCGATAGATGACGCGGATCCAGGCGCGGGCGAGGATGCGTACGGCGTGCGGGTGGTCATGGCCGCGGGCGCGGGCTCGGGTGTAGATGTCGGCGGCCCAGGGACTTTGGTGGCGGCTGTTGTCGGCGAAGGTGGTCAGTGCCCGGCGGAAGCGTTTGTTGCAGGCCCAGCGGAAGTGCACAGCGTATTGCTTGCCGGATGCTTTGGTTACGGGTGTAGCGCCGGCCAAGGCGGCCACTGCGTCGGGTCCGTCGTAGGCTGCCCGGGAGTCGCCCCACTCGGCGAGCACCTGGGCGGCGTTGATCTGACCCGACCTTGGCAGCGACGTGAAGATCTCGGCGTCCGGGTGCTCCCCGAGGCGGGCGATGACGGAGCGGTCGAGGTTTTTGCAGGCGGTGTTGAGGGCCTCCAGAACGGTGACCAGAGCTGTCACGGCGTCAGCGACTGCGACGGACAGGGCTGGGGTGGTCGTGCCCGCGGGAGCGCCGCGCAGCCGGCCCAGCAGCTCACTGGCTGTTCGGCGACCGGAGTAGCCGTGCTTGGCCAGGAAGGCGGCCAAACGTTTTTCGCCGAGGCGGGCCGCCCGGATCGCGGTGGGATACTGGCGCAGGAACGCCAAGCTAATCGGGGATTCAACATCGGCGAAGATTGCCTTGGCGCCGGGCCAGTAGTTATCAAGCAGGGCGCTGAGTTGGTTGGTGGCCGAGACCCGCATGGCGACGATGTCGTCGCGGGTACGCACTACGCTCCGCAGTGCCTTGGTCTGTGCACTGTAGGGCGCTACGGGGTCCAGCCGGTGGCGGCGCAGCCGCAGATACTCAGCGATCACCAGCGCATCTCCAGCATCGGACTTCGCGCCGGAAACGACTTCGCCGTCGCGCCAGGTCTTGATGGCGTTGGGGGACACCGGGATGACCGGGTGGCCGGCTTCAAGCAGCAGGTCGACCAGCCGCCCGTTGGGCCGTTCGATCCCGATCTGGACATCAGCGGGATCACCGTACCGGGCGAGTTTGCGGATCAGCGTAGCGATGCCCTCGGCGGTGTGATCAATCGTGAACTGCGCCAAAACTTTTCCTACCGCAGACAATATGCACACCGCGTGTGTGGCAGCGGCCCAGTCCAGACCGACGTAAATGGGTTCTGTGGTGCTCTTCGACAACGGATCTCCTCAGGTTGGCAGCGACGACGCGGCGAGGGGATCGACCACCGGACGGTCACTAACTGGCGCTCTGCGGCGCGTCTTCCTGATGCCGGTCTGCGACCCCGGGAGGACCGAGGGCGGCGGTGTCATGCAGGCCCTCCACGAGCGACCACCACTGGCCGTCACCTCGGCCCCCGCCGAGTCCCTTCAACGAACGCCCATCAGACATCCGCCGAAAGGATGGTGCCCTAGTGACC
>NZ_JCALDR010000044.1:0-1494 GCF_059812965.1 Mycobacterium sp. NGS29 | reverse complement strand
GCCCTGGCCTGCGTGCTCTTCGAATGCATGACCGGCGCCCCGCCCTATCGCGCGGACAGCGCGACCACCCTGGTCACCGCGCACCTGATGGATCCGATCCCACAGGTCAGCGCCGCGCGCGCCGGCATCCCCAAGGCCTTCGACGCCGTGATCGCGCGCGGCATGGCCAAAAAGCCCGAAGACCGCTACTCCAGCGCCGGCGACTTCGCCCGCGCCGCCCACGATGCGCTCAGCAACCCCGACCAGGACCACGCCGAAAACATCCTGCGCAAGAGTCGTGAATCGACGCTGCCGGGTGGCGCGGTCGCCGGTCCGCCGCCCGGTACCGGCACACCGCCCCCGCCGGTGGCCACACCGCAATATCAACCGCCGCCCGGCTACCCCGATCAAGGTTCGCACCAGGCGCAATACCCGCACAGCGCCCCGTCGTGGACGCCGGGCGGCGGGTCAGCGCAGGCACCCAGCGGTCCGATTCCGGCGCCGAGCGGTCCGACCCCTACCCCGGCGCACTTCCAGAGTGGCAGCTGGGGCGGCACCCCGCCCGGTGCGCCCCCGCCGTCGCAGGCCGGCGGTCCGACGCCGTGGAACCCGGGCGGTCAGCCGGCCAGCAGCAAACGCAGCCCCTGGCCGCTGGTGGCCGGTGCCGCGGCACTGGTCGTCGTGTTGGTGATCGCCGGCATCGGTGTCTGGCTGGCCGTCGGGTCCGATGACACCCATAAGGCCGACGACACCACGACGTCGGTCACCACGAGCTCCACCACGCAGAACACCACAACGAGTCAGCCCTCCACATCGACCAACTCCGCAGTCAGCAAGCTGCTCTCGATGGTGCCAGCCGGCTACGCCACCGGGGTGTGCAAAGCGACCACGCCGAAGCCGAACAGCGTGTGGACCGGCACGGTGGCCATGGTCGACTGCGGCCAGAACAGCAATCAGGGGGGTCCGAGCCGGGCGATATACGGCCTCTTCCCCACCGTGGACGCCCTCAAGCAGGCCTTCAACGACGACATCTCCGCGGTACAGCTGGTCAACTGCCCCGGCGAGGGGCCCTCGCCGGACGGCTGGCATTACGACCGGGACCCGACGGTGACCGCCGGAATGATTGCCTGCGGCACCTACAAGAACCACCCCAACGTGATCTGGAGCAACGAGAGCAAACTGCTGCTCAGTGACGTGTTCGGCGACCCGGCCACCCTGGAGGAACTGCACAACTGGTGGGCCAAGTACGGCTGACGTTCGGCCGGAGCCGTAGGGATGTGCCAGGTCATCAGCTGCCCAAGCGAAACTGCGGGCAGGTGTCCGCGCTCGTCGACCTCGCACTGGTAATCCCCGTCAGCAGCAACCGTCAGGGACCGGGCACCCGCCACCGCACGCGGCAATATTGGCGGCCTTTAACAGGGGGGTTGTTGATAGTGTCGGCGACACTGGCTTGTTTCGGGAGGATCAGCGATGAACGACGCGCCGGGTTCGCGTGTTGGGTCAATGTTCGGGCCG
>NZ_JCALDR010000043.1:0-5523 GCF_059812965.1 Mycobacterium sp. NGS29 | reverse complement strand
AGACTGGCCGGTCAGCCGGAAACCCTCGGCGGTCTGCGTCGCGCCGATCCCGTAGCCCTGGGTGTATACCCCGGCGAACACGCCCGTAGCGCTGCCCCGCAATTTCGCCGGATCAATCCCGGTGCGCTCCAACGCTTCCCACGACAGCTCCAGGAACAGCCGCTGTTGGGGGTCCATCGCCAGCGCCTCGCTGGGCCCGATGCCGAAGAAAACCGGATCGAAGTCGGCGACACCGTCCACGAAACCACCGGTGCGGGTGTAACAGGTGCCCGCGACGTCGGGGTCCGGGTTGTACAGACCGGCCAGATCCCAGCCGCGGTCGGTCGGGAAGTCGGTGAGCACGTCGCGGCCCTGGATCAGCATGTCCCACAGCTCTTCTGGCGAAGCCACTCCACCCGGGTAGCGGCAGGACATGCCCACGATCGCGATCTGATCCTCCCCCGTCGCGCGCACCGCGGGCACGTGCTTGACTTCCTGGGGCATACCGGCGAGTTCGGTGCGGATATAGGTGGCCAAGCCGTTGGGCGTGGGGTAGTCGAAGATCAGGGTGGGCGACAGCGAGAGCCCGGTGGCGGTTTTCAGCCGGTTGCGCATTTCCACCGCGGTCAGTGAGTCGAAACCCAACTCCTGGAACGCCTTGTCGGGGTCGACGGCCTCGGCGGTCACATTTCCCAGCACGGTGGCGATGTGCGATCGCACCAGGTCCAGCAGCAGGGCATGCTGTTCAGACTCGGGCAGGCTTTGCAACCGCTGCGCGAGCGCGGATTTCGACCTGGCGGCGGCCAGTGAGTCGTCGACCTGACGGCGGGACGATGCATGCACCAGATCGCGGAACATGGGTGGGACCGCGGTCGCGTGTTCCCGCAGTGCGGACAGATCCAACCGGGCGGGCGCCAGGAATGGCTCGTCGACGATCAGCGCGGTGTCGAACAGCTCCAGCGCCTCCTCGGAGGACAGCGCCAGCACGCCTTCGCGGCCCAGGCGCGCCCGGTCGGCAGCGTCCAGCCCGCCGGTCATGGCGCTGGCCTGCTCCCACAACCCCCACCCCAGCGACATAGCGGGCAGTCCGTGCGCGCGGCGGTGGGCGGCCAACGCGTCCAGGAAGCAGTTGGCCGCCGAATAGTTGGCCTGCCCCGACGAGCCCACCAGGCCCGCCATCGACGAAAACATCACGAACGCCCCCACATTGAGGTCGCGCGTCAGCTCGTGCAGGTTCCAGGCAGCGTCGATCTTGGCACGCAGCACCGGATCGATCCGCTCGGGTGTCAGGGAGGTGACGACGGCGTCGTCGAGCACGCCGGTCGCGTGGATCACCGCGGACAGCGGCCGTTGCACCGGAATGTCGGCGATCACCTTGGCCAGCGCCGGCCGGTCGGCAGCATCGCAGGCCACCACCTGCACCTGGGCACCCGCAGCCTCCAGCTCGGCTGTGAGTTCCGCGGCGCCCGGTGCATCCGGGCCGCGCCGGCTGAGCAGCACCAGATGGCGCACCCCGTGCCGGGTCACGACGTGGCGCGCCAGGGCTGAACCGGCCATCCCGGTGCCGCCGGTGATCAGCACGGTGCCCTGCGCCCACACATCGGGCAGCATCATGACGACCTTGCCGATGTGGCGCGCCTGGCTCAGATAACGCAGTGCCGCCGGGGCACGGCGCACGTCGAACGTCGTCACCGGCAGTGGCCGCAGCACGCCGGCGTCGAAGAGTTCGGCGAGTTCGAGCATGTACTGGTGCATACGAGGACGGCCGGGCTCGAATAGGTCGAAGGCCCGGTAGCGCACACCCGGATACTGCTGTGCGATCGCACCCGGGTCGCGGATGTCGGTCTTGCCCATCTCCAGGAAGATGCCGCCGGGGGCCACCAAGCGCAGGGACGCGTCGACGAATTCGCCGGCCAGCGAGTCCAGCACGATGTCGAATCCGGCCGCACCGGTGATGCTGCGGAACTTCTCCTCGAACTCCAGGCTGCGCGAATCGCCAATGTGATCATCGTCAAAACCCATGGCCCGCAGCGTGTCCCACTTGCCCTTGCTGGCGGTGCCGAACACCTCCAGGCCCAGGTGCCGAGCCAGCTGGGTGGCAGCCATGCCCACCCCACCGGCGGCGGCATGGATCAAGACCCGCTGCCCGGGCTTGGCAGCGGCGAGGTCCACGAACGCGAACCACGCGGTGGTGAAGACGGCGGAGATGGCAGCCGCTTCGGCGTACGTCCAATCCGAGGGCATCGGCAGCAGGAGTCGGACGTCGCCGGGAACCAGGGTGCCACTGGTGTCGGGGAAGAATCCGTACACCGAGTCGCCGACCGCGAAATCGGTGACGCCGGGCCCGATTTCGACGACGACGCCCGCGCCCTCGCCACCGAGCAGCGCTTCATGGGTGAACATGCCCAACGTGATCATGATGTCGCGGAAGTTGGCCGCGATGGCGCGCAGGGCGACCCGGACGTGACCGGGCTGCAACGGCGCGTCGGCGTTCGGCACCGGTTCCAGACGCAGGTTCTCGAAGGTGCCGGCACTGCTGAGTCCCAGCCGCCACGGGCCGTCGTTGGGCGGTTCCAAGATGCCGTCGACGGCACGACTGGCGCGCACCCGCGGCGTGTAGGCCTGCGCCTCGCGCAGCACCACCTGGGGCTCACCGACCGTCAATGCCGTGGCTATCGTCGAATCGTCAAGCGGCGCATCGGAATCAACCAAAACCAGCCGCCCGGGGTTCTCCGTCTGCGCAGAGCGCACCAGACCCCACACCGCCGCGCCCGCCAGGTCGGTGATGTCTTCTCCCGGCAACGCCACAGCGCGTCGGGTCGCGACCACCAGCGTTCCGGATTCTTGGTCGGTCAGCCAAGCCTGGACCGCAGCCAACGCGCGATGGGTGCGTTCGTAGCTTGCAGTCACCGGGTCGTCTTCTGCGCCAACGGATTCGGCAACGGATTCAAAGATCTCGAAGGTCGGCACCTCGGCACCCACAGAGGCGGCCGGCGCCCAGACCATTTCGAACAGCCGGTCCGGTCCGGCCCCGGCGACCGCCGCCCGCAGCCGCTGCTCGGTGATCGGACGGGCCGCCATGGCCGCGACCGACAACACCGGTAGACCCAACCCGTCAGCCAGCTCGACCGACACCGCCGATGGCCCGACCGGCGCGATCCGGGCCC
The DNA here is from genome assembly GCF_059812965.1 of Mycobacterium sp. NGS29. NCBI lineage: Bacteria > Bacillati > Actinomycetota > Actinomycetes > Mycobacteriales > Mycobacteriaceae > Mycobacterium > Mycobacterium sp. NGS29. The sequence goes on along the minus strand of NZ_JCALDR010000043.1, from coordinate 2,377 downwards.
GCACCGCAGAAGCACCCGCGGCGTGCAACGACACGCCCTGCCAGGAGAACGGCAGCAGGACCTCGGCGGCCGGGTTGGCCAGCACCGCCGCGTGCAGGGCGGCGTCCAGCAATGCCGGATGCACCCCGAAACCCGTTGAACCACCCGCCGTTTCCGGCAGACTCACCTCGGCGAACAACTCCTCGCCCCGGGCCCACAACGCGGTCAACCCGCGAAACGCCGGCCCGTAGCCGTAACCGTGCTCGGCCAGCCGCTCGTAGCCGTCCGCGACGTCGATCGGGACGGCACCGGCCGGCGGCCACACCGACAGATCGGCCCCCGGCTCGGCGTCGCCGGCGCTCAGCGTTCCCTCGGCGTGGCACACCCAGGCACCGTCGACGTCGCCGTGGGAGTAGATCGAGACGCTGCGCCGCCCGCCTTCTTCGGCGGCGGCACCCACAACCACCTGCACCGCAATGGGATTGGCGGCGGGGATCACCAACGGCGATCGCAGGGTCAGCTCGTCGACCACCGAACAGCCGACTTCGTCGCCGGCGCGGATCGCCAACTCCACAAATCCGGTCCCGGGAAACACCACCATCCCGGACACGGCGTGATCGGCGAGCCAACTCTGGGAGGTCAGCGACAGGCGACCTGTCAGGACCACCCCACCCGAGGCCGGCAACTCGACCACCGCGCGCATCAGCGGGTGTTCGCTGGCGACCAGTCCCAAACCGGAAGCGTCGGCGTCAAAGGCCTCGCTGGACAGCCAGAACCGCCGCCTGTCAAAGGCATACGTCGGCAACTCCACGAAACCGGCACCGTCCAGCGCGCCGCGCCAGTCCACCGCCACCCCCGCGACATAGGCGGACGCCGCCGAGCACAGGAACCGCCGCAACCCACCGTCTTCGCGCCCCAAGGTGGGCACCACGGTCGGCTCCGCGTCGCCGGCCAGACAGTCGTCGAGGGTGCCTTCGATGCCGGCGATCAGCGCCGGGTGCGGGCTGGACTCGATGAACACCCGGAACCCGTGTTCGGATGCGCTGCGTACCGCTTGGTCCAGCTGGACGGGTTGGCGAATGTTGCGGTACCAGTAGTCGGCATCCAACTCGGCTGTGTCCAACCGGTTTCCGGTGACGGTGGAGAAGAACGTGGTGCGCGACGAGGCAGGCTCGATCCCGGCCAGCGCGGTGGTGAGTTCCTCGCGGATCGCCTCGACCTCGGCCGAATGCGACGCGTAGTCGACGTCGATGCGTCGCACCCGCAGCTCGCGATCCGTGCAGAGCGCAATCAGGTCCTCGAGCGCGGCGGCGTCCCCGGAAACCACCACGGCCGCCGGCCCGTTGACCGCCGCGACGTCGACTCGATCACCGAACGGCGCCAACAACTCCCGCACCTGATCCAGGTCGCACGCGATGGACACCATGCCGCTGGGACCGGTCAGACCGGTGAGCAGCTTGCTGCGCAGCGTGACCACCCGGGCGGCGTCCCGTAATGACAATGCGCCCGCAACGCAGGCCGCGGCGATCTCGCCCTGCGAGTGACCGATCACGGCGTCGGGTCGGACGCCGAGCGATTTCCACAGCTCGGCCAATGACACCATCACCGCGAACAGCACCGGCTGCACGACGTCGACCCGGTCCAGTCCGGGCGCACCGGGTGCGCCCCGCAGGACGTCGATCAACGACCAGTCCACGAATTCGGCGAAAACCTCGGCGCATGCTTCGATCTGGCGGGCGAAAGCCGGTGCCTTATCGAGTAAGTCGACACCCATCCCCACCCACTGGGAGCCTTGGCCGGGGAAGACGAAAACGGTCTTGCCGGCGGGTCGGGCCACACCCTGGGTGACGGTGCCGGCCAGGTCCCCCTGCGCCACTTCCGCCAGCCCGCTCAGCAGCCCAGCGCGGTCATCGGCGACCACCACCGCCCGGTGCTCGAAGGACGTCCGTCCCGCCAGCGTCCAGCCGATGTCGGCGACATCCAGTTCGGAGTGGGCGGTTACGTGCTCGGCCAGCCGGGCGGCCTGCGCCCGCAGGGCCGCCGCCGATTTGGCCGACAGTGCCCACGGCACCGCGGATCGCGCCGGACCGGGCTCCCGGGGTGGGGCCGGCGGTACCGATTCGACGATGACGTGCGCGTTGGTGCCACTGATCCCGAACGACGAGACCGCCGCACGGCGGGCCTGCTCACGCTCGGGCCACGGCTGCGGCTCGCTGAGCAGCGCGACCGATCCCGCCGTCCAGTCCACGTGCGGGCTCGGCTCATCGACATGCAACGTCGCCGGCAGCACCTCATGACGCAACGCCTGCACCATCTTGATCACACCGGCCACCCCGGCAGCAGCCTGCGTATGACCCATATTCGACTTGACCGAACCCAGCCACAGCGGCTGACCGGA
>NZ_JCALDR010000042.1:0-10407 GCF_059812965.1 Mycobacterium sp. NGS29 | reverse complement strand
TTCGTAGGCGCCGTTGAGCGGCAGCACGAACTCGTTCCACACCTTGTCGTAGCGCGCCTGATCGTTGGCGGGTCGGCGGATCATCCGCAGCGCGAAGTCCGCCTGCGCGTCGGTGGTGGCGGCTTTGTCGTTGAGTTCGACTGCGTAGCTGTTGAAGTCGCGCACCAGCAGTCCGAAGATCTCGTCGAGCAGGGCATCGTCCACCCCCGACAGCGACGCCTCCTCGAGGATCAACTGCCCGTAGGGCACCAGCGCGAAGATCTGGCCCACCCCGAACGCGAAGTCGATGTCCTTCTGCTGTGCGGCATCCGGCGTCGCCGCCGCCAGCATCTCGGCGAGCACCTCGACCTGCTCGCGCAGCAGCGCGACATTGGGGACCCGGGCGTAGGCGTCGAACGCTGCGCGCCAGTCGTGGAAGCGCACCTTGCCCAGACCGCCGGTGGGTCCCTGATTGAACAGGAACGTGTCGTCGGCGTCGTCGTCGCGCCGGCCGATCAGCGGCAGCGAGGCGTCCGGGGCGAACAGGAAGTTGGGCATGAACTTGGCCAGCAGCCCGATGTTGATGTGCACGGTGCCCTCCAGCCGGGGGAGCATGCCGATCTCCTGGGCCACGGTCTCGAAGAACGTGTCCTTCTCCACACCCTTGGCCGCGATGACGTCGAACAGCGCGGTGACCACCCGCTCGCCCTCACTGGTCACCTTGGCCTTGGTCAGCGGGCTGTACAGCAGGTAGCGGCGATCGTCGGCGGCAGCACTGCGCATGTAGTCCGAGGCGCGGGTGCAGACCAGCCGCATCGCGACCAGCCGGGCGTAGGCGTCGGTGAGCAGCCGTCGCACATGGCTGAAGTCGGTCACCACCGACCCGTAGAGGTGCCGGTTGGCGGCGTGCGTGATGGCTTCGTAGAAGGCGTGGGTGCACATGCCGACCGAGCCCCAGCCCAGGTTGTACTTGCAGACGTTGACCGTGTTCAGCGCGGCGTGGAAGGCGCCCATTCCCCGGTGCAGCAGGTCGGCCTCGGTGACGGGGTAGTCGTGCAGGGCGTAGTTCGCCACGTAGTTCTGCGAATTCACCACGTTCTTCTTGCACTCGTAGCGGTCGTCCTGCGAGTCGGCGGCGAAGAACACGTACTCGTCGGACTCGTCGATCTTGCCGAAAGTGGACACCATGCGCGCCACGTTGGCGTTGCCGATGTAGTACTTCTCGCCGTTGGCGACCCAGCCGTGCTCGGCCGGGGTCAGGATCATGTCGGTCTGGTAGACGTCGGCGCCGTGCGCCTGCTCCGACAGGCCGAAGGCGAACACCTCACCCTGTTCCAGCTGGGCGGCGGCCTTGCGCTTGGCGTCCTCGTTGTCGCTCATCCAGATCGGGCCCAACCCCAGCGCGGTCACCTGGAACGGGTACCAGTAGCTCAGCCCGTAGAAGCCGATGATCTCGGCGAACTCGCTGATCCGGTAGGTGTCCCAACGGCAATCGTCGGCACCGTACTGGGCCGGGGTCAGCAGCGACGCGAAGATGCGGTGCTTGGCGATGTGGTCCAGGAAGTCGGTGTACCAGGCGCGGTCGTGGGCGTCCTGCTTGAGCTTGGCCTTACCGCGGTTCTCGAAGAAGTCCACGGTGGCCTGCATGATCTCGGCCGACCGGGCGTCGGGGTACTTGCGTTGCAGGTGGTTGGGGTTGAGCAGCATGCGGGTGACTCCCAGCGCGGACGGGTCAGGACGGCTAGACGGTACTGCAACCGGCCGGTGGCCGAGGCCGGAGTCGCCGAGATCGGCACTGTCAACTGACTACCGATCGACCTAGCATCAGTGGCGTGTCAGAACTCAATACCGCCCGCGGAACCATCGACACCGGGGACCTCGGGGTCACACTCATGCACGAGCACGTGTTCATCATGACCACCGAGATCGCCCTGAACTACCCCGAAGCCTGGGGCGACGAGGACCAACGGGTGGCCGACGCGGTGGCCCGGCTCAACGAACTCAAGTCGCGCGGCGTGGACACCATCGTCGACCTGACGGTGGTGGGGCTGGGCCGTTACATCCCGCGCATCGCCCGCGTCGCCGCCGAAACCGAGCTGAACATCGTCGTCGCGACCGGCCTCTACACCTACAACGACGTGCCGTTCTGCTTCCATTACACCGGCCCGGGCACCATGCTGGACGGCCCGGACGTGATGGTCGACATGTTCGTCCGCGACATCGAGCAGGGCATCGCCGACACCGGCATCAAAGCCGGAATCCTCAAGTGCGCCACCGACGAACCCGGCATCACCCCGGGCGTCGAGCGGGTGTTGCGCGCGGTCGCCCAGGCGCACAAGCGCACCGGGGTGCCGATCTCCACCCACACCCACGCAGGCCTGCGCCGCGGGCTGGAACAGCAACGCATTTTCGAAGAAGAAGGCGTGGACCTGAGCCGGGTGATCATCGGACATTCGGGCGACAGCACCGACGTGGGCTATCTCGAAGAACTGATCTCCGCCGGCTCCTATCTGGGCATGGACCGGTTCGGCATCGACGTGATCCTGCCGTTCGAGGAGCGCGTCGACATCGTGGCGACGATGTGCGAGCGCGGCCACGCCGACAAGATGGTGCTCTCCCACGACGCCAACTGTTACTTCGACGCGCTGCCCGACGACATGCTCGCGGTCGCCGCCCCGAACTGGCACTACCTGCACATCCACAACGACGTCATCCCGGCGCTCAAGGAGCGCGGGGTCACCGACGAACAACTGCAGACCATGCTGGTGGACAATCCGCGCCGCATCTTCGATCGCCAGGGTGGCTACCAGTGAGGCGCCGGTCGCCGGGGGACGACGCGGACAGGGCGCGTCGGGCCGCGGTGCGTGACGTCGTGGGCGCGTGGTTGCAGACTTAGACCCATGTACGCCCTGGAATACTCTGCGCTCAGCGACGTCGGCTGCGTACGAAGCGACAATCAGGACCGCTGGGGGGCCGACGCCGATCAGTTCCTGTTCATGGTGGCCGACGGTGTGGGAGGCAGCCGCGACGGCGCCCTGGCTGCCCAGACGATGGTCGAGGTACTGCCCAACTACGTCGCGCATCACCTCCCACCCGAAAACCGCGGCGAACCCGATGCACCGGAACGACTGGGCCGCGCGGTCTCCGAACTCTCCGACGACCTGCACGCCAAATCGCAGGACGATGCGCGTTACCAGGGCGCCAACAGCACGCTGGTGACCGTGGTCATCGCGGGCCCGCGGGCGCTGGTGGCCCACCTCGGCGACAGCCGCGCCTATCTGCGCCGCGACGGTCAGTTGCAGCGGCTGACCCGCGATCACACCCTGGTCCAGGCGCTGGTCGACGCCCATCAGGTGGACGCGGCCGACACCGGCCGGCACAAAGCCCGCAGTGTGGTGACCAAATATATGGGAATGAAGCCGCCGGCGCGTGCCGACTCCAGCGCGCTGGAGTTGCGGGTCGGCGACCGGATCCTGCTGTGCAGCGACGGCCTGCACGGCGTGGTCAAGGAGCCCGAACTGGGCCGGATTCTGGACGAGAACCCCGCACCCGGTTATGCCTGCGCGGCGTTGATCGCGGCGGCCCGCGACGGCGGCGGCCCCGACAACATCACCGCGCTGGTGATCAACATCAACCCCGCCTAGCGGGTCACGGCGCGACGGCGTCCGCCTCGGAGTCGACGTCCGGTGCCGGTTTTTCGCGTTTCTCCCACCGGCGCAACGCTTCCCGACAGGGCGACTCGACCAGGGCGTAACTCACCGCGGCGATCGCGGTGCCGAACAGCAGGGTCAGGGCCAGCACCGTCGGCATGTGTCCGGAGAACGCGAACGCGCCGATCACCGGGAACACCATGTCGAGTGCGGCCAGATGCCAGATGAACAGGCCGTAGGACCAGCGGCCCAGGGTGACCATGAAGGTGCTGCCGAGCAGCCGGTGCGGCGTGTCCGGCCGGTCCAGCACCAGCGGCGCCACCAACGCGAACGCCACCACCGCGCCCATCGCCGTCTTCACCGAGAACTCGGTGGCGGTGCTGGTCACCAGCCCGGCCGGACCGGCCAGCGGGGAGGCCGCAACCAGGTAGGCGGCCAGCGCGATCACCGCCATCAGGACGCGACGTCGGGCCAGCCGGTGCACCCGGCCGACCGGGCTGTGCACCAACTCGGCCAGCACCATCCCCGCAGCGAACCAGGAAAAGTAGGCCGGCGGCCAGTTCAGCGGGTTGGCACCCGGCCCCCGGCCCAGTGCCTCCAGCGGCAACCACCCCCAGCCCCAGCTGAGCACGCCGACGGCGGCGATCACCGGCAGGCGCGCACCGGGCCGAATCCGGCGGGCCAGCAGCGCCAGGATGGGCAGCGCCAGGTAGAAAGCGACCTCCACCGACAGGCTCCACATCTGGGTCAGCCCGCCGGTCAGCGTCAACGGCACGTAGATCTGGGTGAGCGTCAGATTGGCCAGCCACACTGTCAGGCTCGCGTGGTTGGAGTCCGGCAGCAGCGTCAGGATCACCACCACCGCCACCAGATAGGCCGGCATGATGCGGACCGCCCGCGAACGCAGGTAGTGACCGGTGCGTGGCCGCGGCGTCAGGTTGCGGGCGGCCGCGGCGTGGGCGCGCCACAACAGGAACCCCGACAACGCGAAGAACACCGCGACGGCCAGGTCGAACCGGCCGAACAGCCGTCCGTCCACGCCGCTGGAATGTCCGGTCTGGAAGGCGACGTGGGTGACCACCACCCCCATGGCCGCGCAGGCACGCATCCCTTCGACGGCGGGCAGGAAGCTGCGGGTGCCACCCACCTGCTGCGAGTCGGTCACGATCACAGTCTGCCTGCGCGTCCTCGCCGACCATCGGGGTAGGGTCAGACCAGTCTGCTGCACTGCTTGCGAAACTTGGACCTAGAGGAGGTCACTGCAACGTGAACCGAGCAGTCATGTTGCGTATCGCCGCATGCGGCACCATCGGCCTCGGGGCCGCCCTGCTGATCGCCGCGCTGCTGCTGTCGATCTACACCAGCAGCCGGGTCGCCAAGGTTCCGCTCAACATCGACGCCACGCTGAACAGCGAGGGCAGCGGCACGGCGCTGAACCCCGAGTCGCTGTCGACCGACCACGTCGTGGTCAACCAGAATGTGCCGCTGGTGTCCCAGCAGCAGGTAAGTGTCGAGCTGCCGGCCAACGCCCAGGTGGTCACCTTGCAGGTCGGCTCGTCGCTGCGGCGCAGTGACCGGCAGAAGGACAGCGGACTGCTGCTGGCCATCGTCGACAACGTCACCCTCAACCGCCGGACCGCCCTTGCCGTCGCCGACGACTCCCACCCGGGCGGGTCGGTGCAGAAGCCGCGCGGACTGGGCGACGAAAGCCCGCCGACGCCGATCCCGCTGCGCCACGAAGGCCTGTCCTACCGCTTCCCGTTCAACACCGAACGCAAGACCTACCCCTACTTCGACCCGATCGCGCAGAAGGCGTTCGACGCCAACTTCGACGGCGAGGAAGACGTCAACGGGCTGACCGCCTACCGGTTCACCCAGACCGTCGGCGTCAACTCCGAAGGCAAGGTGGTGGCTCCCATCGCCTACCCGTCGCTGTACGCCGGCGAAGAGGACCGCAAGATCACCACCAGCGCCGGAATGTGGGGCCTGCCCGGCGATCCGGCTGAGCAGATCACCATGACCCGCTACTACACCGCCAAGCGGGTGTTCTGGGTGGACCCGGTGTCCGGCACCATCGTCAAGCAAACCGATCAGGCGCACCACTACTACGCCCGCGACGCGCTCAAGCCCGAGGTGACGCTGGTCGACTACAAGATCACGTCCACCCCGGAAACGGTGGAGTCCCAGGTCAATTCGGCGCGCGACGAGCGCGATCGACTGGCGCTGTGGTCGCGGGTGCTGCCGATCACGTTCACCGCGATCGGGTTGATCGCGCTGCTCGGCGGCGCGGTGCTGGCGTCGTTCAGCCTGCGCACCGAGAGCGCGTTGACCGATCCCGGCCTGGACCGCGACGACACCGATTTCCTGCGGCGCGCCGGCCTGGAGCCGCCGGTTCCCGGCGCCGAAGCCGAGACGGAGAAGATACCGGCGCAACGACCGGAACCGCCCGGTGATCCGCCGCCGGCCGGGGACCCGCCACCCAAGCCGCCGTCCGGTGAAGCGCCCTCGACCGAACCCGGCCCGACCGACCCGCCACCGCCGGGCCCGCCCGAACGGAGCTAATCGCCGTGCGGGCCGGTTTGGTCCGGCCGGCGTACACGTTGGTACTGGCGTTGCTGGTGGTGGCGCCGATCCTGGGGCCCGGCTACCTGTTGCTGCGCGATGCCGTCTCCACCCCCCGCTCGTACCTGTCCGACGCCGCACTGGGGTTGACGGCGGCCCCGCGCGCCACCCCGCAGGACTTTGCGCTGGCGCTGGCGTCCGGCGTCGTCGACGGCGGGCTGCTGGTCAAGGTCCTGCTGCTACTCGGGTTGTGGCTGGCGGGGTGGGGTGCGGCGCGACTGGCCGAGGTGGTGCTGCCGGAGTCCGGGACGGCCGGCGGCCTGGTGGCCGGCACGCTGGCGGTGTGGAACCCCTACGTGGCGGAGCGGTTGCTGCAGGGCCATTGGAGCCTGCTGCTCGGCTACGGCTGTCTGCCGTGGGTGGCCGCGACGATGCTGGAGTTGCGGGTGGCGGGTGGCCGGCGCGGCTTTTTCGCGCTGGCCGGCTGGGTCGGTGTGGCGGGTCTGACGCCGACGGGTCTGCTGTTGGCCGCAACGGTGGCGCTGGTGTGCGCGGCGGCGCCGGGATCGGGCCGCCCGCGGTGGCGGTGCGGGGTCGCCGCACTGGGCTGCGCGGTGGTGGGCGCGCTGCCGTGGCTGACGGCGGCGCTGCTGGGGACGTCGTCCGGCGCCGCCGACGCGGTCGGGGTCGACGTGTTCGCGGCGCGGGCCGAGCCGGGGCTGGGCACCCTGCTCAGCCTGGCCGGCCTGGGCGGGATCTGGAACGGCGCAGCCGTACCTGCTTCGCGGACAACGCTTTTCGCGCTGGTATCCACGGCGGTGCTGCTGGGCGTGGTGGCGACCGGGTTGCCGGCGGTGGTGCGCCGGCCGGCGGTGTGGCCGCTATTGGTGCTGGCCGGTGTGGCGGTGCTGGTGCCGACCCTGCTGGCCACCGGCCCGGGGCTGCATCTGCTGCGGACCGTGGTCGAGGCGGTTCCCCCGCTGGGGGTGCTGCGCGACGGGCAGAAATGGGTGGCCCTGGCCATGCCGGGGTACGCCCTGGCCGGCGCGGGGGCGGTGTTGACGCTGCAGCGCCGAATGGCGCCCGCGGCGACAGCGTTGGGGTGCTGCCTGACGCTGGTGCTGGCGTTGCCCGACCTGGCCTGGGGTGTCTGGGACACGGTGACGCCGGTGCGTTACCCGCCCGGCTGGGCCGCGGTGGCCGCGCGGATCGACGCGCAGCCGGGACCGGTTGCGGTGCTGCCGGCCGGCACCATGCGGCGCTTCTCCTGGTCGGGTCCGGCACCGGTGCTCGACCCGCTGCCGCGCTGGGTGCGCGCTGACGTGCTGACCACCGGTGACCTGCTGATTTCCGGGGTCACGGTGCCCGGCGAGGGAGACCACGCCCGGCAGGTACAGCAACTGCTGCTATCCGGGCCGGAACCGTCGGCCCTCGCGTCCGCCGGGGTGGCCTGGCTGGTCGTGGAATCCGACAGTGCCGGGGACATGGGTGCTGCTGCCCGCACCATGGCGCGGCTGACGCCGGCCTACCGGGACGGCGAGCTGGCGTTGTACCGGATCGGCGGCGACGCCCCCGGGATGTCCGGGTCGCGCCGGGGGGCAGTGGTCGCCGCGCATCTGGCGTGGCTGGCGATGTTGCTGATCGGCGGAGTGGGTGCGGCGTGCCTGCGGCGACGACCGATCAGGACAGCGCCTGAATGAGTTCGCCCACGGTGTGACTGGCTTCCAACGGGTGCCGTAGCCGGCCCGCCGGGTTCAGGGTGTAGACGTTGCGGCGACCGACCTTGGACTTGATCAGGTACCCCTCGTCCGTCAGATCGGCCAGGATGGTCTGCACGGACCGCTCGGTGATGCCGATCCGCAGCGACAACTCCCGGGCGGTCAGCGATCCACCGGCGGAAACACACAGCAGCACGTGGCCGTGGTTGGTGAGGAACGTCCAGCCACGCATCGAGCCCGGCGGCTCGATGTCCTGAGGTGTCTCGACAGTGGTCACATCTCTGATCATAGTGACGCTGGCTTTTCGCGTAAATTACTTCGCCAATTCAGCCGATCGAAAGATAGCCCGGCACGCGGCAGCGTCATTCTTGCCAGACTCATACGAAGATCTATTGATGAAGAATTTTTCGCTATATATCCTTCATATCAGGGGCGCTGCGGCCCCGCCCATGCCGGAACCAGACGCTGAAAGCGAACCTTCCGATGACCAACACCGACCAACTGCACGACGACGCCCCGTTGGCCACCCCGCGGGCGCTGCTCGGCTACAGCGGATCGCTGGCCTTCATCGCCGGCTTCGTCAACGCTGTGGCCATTTCGATCCTCGCCTTTCCGGTCGGCAACCTGACCGGAGTGACCACTCAACTGGGTATGACCACCGCCAACCCGTGGCTCTACGAAGGCCATCTGCTGGCCGCGATCCTGATCGGGTTCTGGATCGGTGCGATCGCAGCCGGCGCCGTCCTGGGACGCAACCAGCACCCCAGGGGCTCACACCTGGCGGCGGTCCTGACCGCCGAGGCGGTACTGCTGCTCATCGCCGCCTTCGGCGTCGAAGACACCCCGCTCAAGGCTGCGATCGCGGCCCTGGGCGTCGAACAGCCCGTCGTACAGGCTTTCTTCGCCGCCGCGGCACTGGGCATGCAGAACGGACTGACCTCGAGCTTCCGCGGGATGGCGGTCCGCACCACCCACTTCACCGGCACGGTCACCGACCTCGGGCTGATGCTGGGACGCATCCACCGGGACGGCATCGAGAAGTGGAAGGCCGCGGTCCTCTCGGTGACCCTGCTGCTCTTCCTGGTCGGCGGGGCGGCCGGAATCATGATCGGCGCACGGATCGGCGGGTTCGCGATGCTGGTGCCCGCGGCGCTGTGCATTGTGCTGGGGACGTGGTATTCGATCAACTCCCGTAGCGCCCGGTCGGCGGCACCCGCACCACGCGCCGGCGAACTCGCCACCGCAGCCAGCTAGATGAGGCCGCCGCAGCGCTCACCGGCCTGCACAGCGGACAGCACCACGCGCATCGCTGCGGCGCTCTGCTCCCAGGAAAACTCCATGCTGCGCGCCTGGGCCTTCGCACCCAGCTGATCGCGCAGCACCGGGTCGCGCAGCAGCTCTTCGAGCCCGTCCACCAACCCGGCACGGTCATCGACCAGGATGCCGGTGACCCCGTCGATGATCGAGTCGGACAGACCGCCGGAGGCGCGGTAACCGATGGTGGGCACGCCGTGCCGGCCGGCCTCGACCACCGCCAGACCCCAGCCCTCCTTGCGCGACGGCAACACGTGCACCCATGCACGCTGCAGCAGCCGGTGTTTTGCCGCGTCGTCGACATGGCCGTGGAAGGTGACCGCCTCGGCGATGCCGAGCCGGTGCACGTGGTCGACGAGGCGTTGCCGCCACCAGCCGCCGCCGACCACGTCCAGGTGCAGCCCCGGGATCCGGGACCGCAACTGCGCGACCGCCTCCAGCGCGTCCTCGATCTGCTTGTGCGGCACCAGCCTGGACAGCACCACCACGCGCGGGGCGGGCGCCCGCGGAGCCGCCAGCGTCGGCTCCGGAGCCTCGTCCAGACCGTTGCGCACCACGGCGATCCGGTCGCTGTCCACGCCGAGTGCGACCAGATCCCGCGCCGACGGCAGCGACACCGTCACGTACTGGTTGCGCCGGTTCAGCAGCGGGGACAACGTCGACTCCACGAACCACCCCACCCGGGACAGCACCGGCCCGGCGACCGGCCACTGCTCGCGGTGGCAGTGGTGCACCAGCACCACCACGCGTCGCCCGTACAGCAGCCGAGCCAGGAACGGCAGCCCGTTCTGGGTGTCGACCACCACGTCGGGACGCACCCGCCGCAACGGTCCCAGGCCGACCCTGGCCAGAGCCATCGCCAGCATCGCCCAGATGTACACGGTGTAGCGCCCGCCGGCCCGGTTGATGTGCACGCCGTCGACGATCTCGTGGCGCGGCGCGCCCGGGTAGCGGGCGGTGCGCAGGGTGACACGCATGCCGTCGGTCCCGGCCAGGTGGGCGCCGATGCGCTGCAGGTAGGTCTCGCTGCCGCCGCCCTGCGGGTGCCCGGTATCACGCCAGCACAGCAGCAGGACGGAGCGCAGGTCAGACATCGGACCCAGCCTAATGGCACACCGTTGCGGTCGATTCAGGGGAATCATCGGCCATTCGGCTGTCGGACTCATAGGGTTGCAGGCAGCAGA
>NZ_JCALDR010000041.1:0-10874 GCF_059812965.1 Mycobacterium sp. NGS29 | reverse complement strand
CACCTTGGTCATGTCATCGATCCAGGCCCAATACAGCGACGGGTCATCCCGCGGCGGCGGCGGCTCATCACACAACTGCTCGAACATACGTTCGATTATACCAAATTCTGCTGACTTAGACTTCTGTGATGGCTCGGGACTTCGGTGACGGTTTGCTGGTTTTGGGCGTGGGCCGCGGGGTCGTGTCACCACCAGGACCACTCGAACTGTCACCGATGTCCTGGTAGATAACATCTGACCAGACTTCCTCGCACAGCGGCGTGCTACGGGGGTGAGTCAGGATGGCTCGCTCGTGGCTAATCGACCGCACCGCGTTACCCTGTGCGGATGCCGAAGGTGTTGTCCGTCAACGTAGCTCGCGTCCGAAGCAATCCGGACCCCCGGGCGGCGGCCAAGATCACCGGCATCGACAAGCTGCCCGTCGCCGATGCCGTCGCGGTACGCGCGCCGGGCCCGCTGCGCCGCGGCCTGGGCAGCGGTCTGGTCGGCGACGCCATCGGCAACCAGAAGCTGCACGGCGGCGACGACCAGGCCGTCTACACCTATGCGCGAGAAGACCTGGACGACTGGGAAGCGAAACTCGCCCGCCCCCTCACCGACGGCATGTTCGGCGAAAACCTGACCACCCAGGGCGTCGACCTCACCAATGCGCTGATCGGTGAACGCTGGCGGGTCGGTTCGGACGGGCTGCTGCTGGAGGTCTCCGCCCCCAGAACGCCATGTCGTACGTTCGCGGCCTTCCTCGACCTCAAGCACTGGATCAAGACTTTCACCCAGGCGGGCAAACCCGGTGCTTATCTGCGGGTCATCGAGCCTGGGACGGTACGTGCCGACGACGACATCACCATCGACTACCGACCCGACCACGACGTGACAGTCGGACTGGTCTTCCGCGCGAAGATGACCGAACCAGAACTACTTCCGCAGCTCCTCGACGTGGAGGCGCTCTCGGCCGAACTCAAGACCTATGCGCGCCGGCGTCTGGCAGCGCAGCAGAACTAAGCCGCCGCGCCGGCGTCGTTCGCCGGTAGAATCGGTTGAATGCATGGCGGTACTGCGGACCGGGCTGACGTTGTGCTCGACGTGCAGTCGGGCCGCTCCCGCCTTTATGCCGACGTGGTCGTCGTCGTCGCGGTGCTGGTGACCGCGAACCTGGTCGCGCACTTCACCACGCCCTGGGCCAGTATCGCGACGGTTCCCGCCGCGGCGGTGGGGCTGGTTCTGCTGATTCGTTGGCGGGGTCTGGACTGGGCCGAGCTCGGTCTGGGTCGCGAACACTGGAAATCCGGTATGACCTACGCGCTGGCCGCCGTCGGGCTGGTCGTCTCGGTGATCGCGGTCGGAGTGCTGTTGCCGGCGACTCGGCCGATGTTCCTGAACAACCATTACGCGACCGTCTCCGGCGCGCTGATCGCTTCGATGGTCATCATCCCTTTGCAGACCGTCATTCCCGAGGAACTGGCTTTCCGCGGCGTGCTGCACGGCGCGCTGGACCGGGCCTGGGGATTCCGCGGGGTCGCGATGGCCGGTTCGCTGTTGTTCGGGCTGTGGCACGTGGCGACGTCGCTGGGCCTGACCAGCAACAATGTCGGGTTCACCCGGCTGTTCGGCGGCGGGTTCTTCGGAATGCTGGCAGGTGTGACGATGGCGGTGCTGGCGACCGGCGCCGCCGGATTCGTCTTCAGCTGGCTGCGCCGGCGCAGTGGCAGCCTGATCGCGCCCATCGCGCTGCACTGGTCGCTGAACGGGATGGGCGCGCTGGCCGCGGCCCTGGTCTGGCACCTGTCGACCTGACTCACACCAGCAACACGGCCGCGCCGGCGATGCGGCCGGAGCTGAGGTCGGCCAAGGCAAGGTCAGCCTGCCCGAGTGGATATTCCGGCGTGGTGAGGTGAAGCCGATGCTGCGCGGCGAAGGCGAGGAAGGCCCGCGCATCGGCTCGGGTGTTCGAGGTCACCGACCGTAGCTGGCGCTCCTGAAAGAGGTGGCGCTGATAGTTCAGGGCCGGGATGTCAGTGAGATGGATCCCGGCCACCGACAAGGTGCCGCCCCGGTCGAGTGCCGCCAGGGCGGGCAGCACCAGATCTCCGACCGGAGCGAAAAGTATCGCCGCGTCCAGCGGGACGGGCGGGGATTCGTCGGCACCCTGTGCGGAGGCGGCACCCAGCGCCAAGGCCAGCTCGCGCGCTTGTGCGCCGCGGGTCATCACGTGGACTTCGGCGCCCTGCGCCAACGCCACCTGCGCGGTGATGTGGGCGCTGCCGCCGAAACCGTAGAGGCCCAGCCGTCCGCCTGGCGGCAACTCGGCGCGCACCAAAGACCGGTATCCGATGATGCCGGCACACAATAACGGCGCCAGCTCGGTGTCGCGGTAGCCGTCGGGCAGGTGATGGGCAAAAGCTGCCGGCACCGTGGCGAATTCGGCGTAACCGCCGTCGGCATCCCATCCGGTGTAGCGCGATGCGGGGCACAGATTCTCGTCCCCCCGGCGGCAATATTTGCACTCCCCGCAGGTGTGGCGCAGCCAGGCGATACCCACCCGGTCCCCCACTGCGAAGTCACCAGCCACGTCGGCGCCGACCTCGACCACCTCGCCGACCACTTCGTGGCCGGGAGTGACGCGCTCCCGGTGGACGGGCAGATCACCCTCAGTGACGTGTAGGTCGGTGCGGCACACCCCGCACGCCAGGACTGCCACCAGCAGCTCAGCCGGGTCGGGCCGCGGGACGTCGACGGTGACGCGCTCGAGTGGCCTGCTGGGCATCGGCCCGGGTCGGCGCACCTGCCAGGCGGCCATCGTGGGCGAATGTGACGCCATCAGTGCACCGCGCCGCGGCCACGCAGTACGCCGGTTACGTCTTGCGCACCATTCCGACGAGCCACAGCAGGATCACCGAGCCGAGGATCGCAGTGAAGAAGGTGAACCACCAACCGCCCGAAGCGGTGTCGAAAGCGAAGCTGAGCAGAAAACCGCCGAGCAACGCTCCGACGACGCCGATCACGATGTTCATCAGGATCCCGGCGCCACCGCCGCGGACGATCTTGCCGGCGATCCAGCCCGCCAGCGCCCCGATGATGATGTAGCCGACAACACCCACGCTGGTCAGAGTTGTTGAGCGAGCGAGAAACTCGGTTGTTGCCACAACGTCCATGAGGGGTCTCCTTGCAGTCACTGACAGTCCAGCCCCAATGCCGGACCGTGATGTCGGGTATACCCCGTCTAGGTCACGAATTCGACACTAAGCGGGTTGGCTGCGTGGTTCGGCCGGCGCGGGATTTCCCGAGGCCGGAGCCTGGCCGGGAACCTGCGCGGGTGCAGGAGCGCCGGCGTCCGGTGCGGGCGCCCCTGGGACGGGCGCTGCCGGTGCCGGCGCACCCGCAGCCGGTGCCGGCGCCGCCGGAGCACCTGCCGCTGGAGCCGGCGCAGCCGGAGCACCTGCCGCTGGAGCCGGCGCTGCCGGAGCACCTGCCGCTGGAGCCGGCGCAGCTGGAGCGGGCGCTGCCGGAGCACCTGCCGCTGGAGCCGGCGCAGCTGGTGCCGGCGCACCGGGGACGGGAGCCGCGGGTGCGGGAGCGCCCGGGGCGGGGGCACCCGCGACACCCTCCGGAGCGGGAGCCGCCGGCGCATTCCAAGGCCGGATCGACTCGGCGAGCACCTTGGCGGCGTTCTTGTCGATCGGGTTATTGGACGTGCCCAGCCACACCACGAACCAGCGCTGCGGCGGGCCGGCCGCGGGGGTGGCGCCCGCGGGGGTGCCGACCACACCGGTCCAGATCTGGCCCACCGGCTTGGCGGCGTCGCTGAACTTCACCTCGTAGTACGACGCGCTGCCCGAGATCCCGTTGGCGTTGAGCGGAATCGTCTCCTGGTTGAGCCGGGTCCCCGGGTACGGCATGAAGAACTCGCCCATGTCCGAGCCGAGTCGAACCGCGGCCTTCGGGTTGGTGGCCTCGGCGCTCGCGTAGAGCTTCTGGTCCAGCCGCCCCAGCACGATCCGGGTGTCGTTGGCCACCGCCGGAGCCTGACCGGGCATCGGCGCCTCCCCGGCCGCCTTGCTCAGCAGCGCGGACCCGTAGTCGAGGTGGGACGCGTCCGACTCCACCCAGCCTGCCGGCACCACGAAGCTGAACCCGCCGATGGCGTTGGTCACCCGTCCAGGCTCAGGCGCAGCGGGGTCAGGCGGCGGCGCCATCGGGTCGGTCGGCGGGACCGCGTTGGGGTCACCGGGCTGCGCGATCGGCGCGGGTGCGCCGGGAGCGGGCGACGCACCGGCACCGGGCGGCGGAGCCGGAGACGCCTGGGCCGACGGGCTCGGCGGCGCCGGCTCCGGGTCGGCGCCCGCGGTTGCCGGCAAAGCAATGGTCACGACGCTGGCACTGGTGGCCGCGGCGATCGCCAACGACGCCCACAGCCCCTTACGACGGGTCGGGTTCGAGTGCACCTGCTGCATGGCGACGAACCTACCGTGTCAACGCTGCGAAGCAAGGATGGCCCGGCCGGTGTCACCGCAGTTCATTCCCGTCGCCGCCACACAGGATGCAGGGCCACTTCGGCGGCCCTGACGGTGAACCAGACCCGGTCCCCCGTCGTGAGCTGCAATTCTGCAGCCGCCTCGACGGTGATGTCGGCGGCCAGGCCCGGCGCACCGTCGGCTTGGTCGGCACCGCGGACCGTCACCGCCGCCCCGCGACTGTCCATTGCGGCGACGACGACTTCGACGATGTTGCGCGGGCTGCCGTGCGGTCTTTCCGCGTACACGGCCACACTCGCGGGTGCGAATACCGCCACCGCAGGCTGACCACCAGAGATCCCGGCCGCCGCACCCGCGGCGCCGTGCCAGATCTGGCCGGACGGGGTGTGTAGCGCACCGTCGGATCGGATCGTTCCGTTGACCAAGTTGACACCGGCGAACCGGGCGCCGAAATGACTGCGCGGGGCGGCCAGGATCTGGGCCACCGTGCCGGCCTCGACGATCCGGCCCGACTCGAGCACCAGCACCCGATCAGCAAGGGCCAGCACATCCAACAGGTCATGAGTGACCACAATGGCCGCACAGCCGCCGCGCACGACCACATCGCGCAACACCGCGCGAACCGAGGCGGCCGCAGCGACGTCAAGACCGGTCAGGGGCTCGTCGAGCAGCAGTATCTCCGGTTCGACGGCCAAGGCACGGGCAATCGCCACGCGCTGCGCCTGCCCGCCCGACAACTGCTGCGGCGTGCGCTCGGCGAGCTCCTCGGCGTGCACCCGGCCCAGCCAGTGCAGTGCCGCACGGTGATCGCGGGAGCGCCCGAACCGGAACAGCGGGCTCCGACTGCGCGGTCCGAACGCCACGTTCGCGGCGACCGTCAAATGCGGAAACAGCAGCGGATTCGGCAACAGCAGCCCGACTCGGCGGTCGTGTGTGGCCACTTGTATCCCGGCAGCGGTGTCGGTCAGCACCCGGTCGCCAAGTCGCACCAGCCCCGTATCGGGCCGCAGCAAACCCGCGATCACCTGCAGCGCGGTCGACTTCCCGGCGCCGTTGGGACCCAACACCGCCAGCACCTCCCCCGCGGCCACGCCGAATTCCACGTCCAGACAGCGCTCCTTGACCATCGCGCGCAACGCGAGATCGCTCATCGCGCTTCGGCCGCGATAAACCGGCGGGCACCCAGGCCGAGCACCACCAGGGCGGCGACCGCCACCAACAGCAGTGACAGCGCGACCGCGGCGTCGGGGTCGTCGACCCGGCGCAAATAGATCTCGAGCGGCAACGTTCGGGTGACGCCCTGCAGCGACCCGGCGAAGGTCAGCGTGGCGCCGAACTCGCCCAGCGCCCGGGCGAATGCCAGCACGGCCCCGGACACCAGGCCCGGCAGCAGCAACGGCATGGTGACCCGCCACCAGATCGTGGTGGGTCGCGCACCCAGCGTCGCCGCCACCACCTCGTAGTCGGCTCCGGCGCTACGCCCGGCACCCTCCAGGGAGATCACCAGGAACGGCAATGACACGAAGGCCTGCGCCAGCACCACAGCGGAGGTGCTGAACGCGATGCTGACGCCAGCGGCCTCCAGATACCGTCCCAGCAGGCCGAGCCGTCCGAAGACGTAGAGCAGCGCGATGCCCCCGACGACCGGCGGCAGCACCAGCGGAAGCAGAATCAGCGGTCGCAGCACGCGGACCAGGCGTAGCCGGCTGCGCGCGAGCACCAGCGCCATCGGCACCCCCAGCAGCACACACAACGCGGTGCTCGCCGCCGCGGTCTTCATACTGAGCAGCAGCGCGGTTGCCGACGATTCGCTGCTGATCAGCGACCAGAAGTGCAGCCAGTCCACCTTGAGCGCGATCCCGACCAGCGGCAGTCCGACAAAGACCGTCCCGATCGCGGCGGGCAGGTAGACCCAGCGAGGCAAATCCGTCCCGGCGCGCATCAGGGTTTGACGAAGCCCGCCCGGTCCAGGATCTGCTGCCCTGCCTGGCCGGTCACCGTCGCTGCAAATTTCCGAGCCAGCGCAGGCTGCGATGCGTTCTTCAGCACCGCGACCGAATAGGTGTTCACCGCGCGGGCGGCCTCGGGGAACCGCACCGTCGCCACCTTGCTGCCGGCGTCGAGCGCGTCGGTCACATACACCAACGCGGCGTCGGCCTGTCCGGAGGTGACTTTGTTCAGCGCGTCGGTGACGCTCGGTTCTTCGCTGACCGGGTGCAGTCTGACCCCGCTGATTTCTGCTACCCGGGCGGTGGCGGCGCCGCACGGCACCGGACGCTGACAGACCACCACGTGAAGACCCGGTGCGGCCAGATCGGCAAAAGACTGCACGTGCTTCGGATTGCCCGGTGCGGTCACGATGACCAGCGTGTTGGCGGCGAAGGTGGCCGGATCGGCGGCCGGCAGCCCGGCCTTCGCGACCTTGTCCATCTGTGCGACATCCGCGGAGGCGAAGACGTCGGCGGTGGCACCCTGGGTCAGCTGAGCGGCCAGGTCGGAAGAACCCCCGAAGTTGAACTTGACGTCGACCCCGGGGTTGTCCGCTCTGAACCGTTCGGCGATCTGAGTGAAGGCCGGGTTCAGCGATGCGGCCGCGAACACCACCAGCGCCCGGTCCCGCGACGGCGACGAGTGGCACCCGGTCAAGCCCACCACCAGCGCCGTCGCCAGGAAGACGGCGGGCAACCCGACACGGCGCATCGCTAGAACGTAGCGCAGCTGAATAGTTACCCGAATCGTCAGCGCGTCGTGGCGGTGTCCGGTTTCGCCGAATAGCTACTGTCCAGTAACATGAATCGGAATTGATGCCGCACAAGGAGGTCTGGCAGTGGAAGTTGTTGTCACTGGCGGCGACACCGATCTGGGGCGCGCGGTAGCCGAGGGGTTCCGCGACGACGGCCATAAAGTGACCCTGGTGGGCGCGCGCGGTAGCGACCTCGAGGTCATTGCCAAGGAACTCGACGTCGACGCGATCGTGTGCGATACCACCGATCCGGCCAGCCTCAGCGAGGCGCGCAGCCTGTTCCCCCACCACCTGGACACCATCGTCAACATTCCGGCCCCGACCTGGGACGCCGGCGACCCCCGGGCCTACACGCTGTCCGACACGGCAACGGCATGGCGCAAGGCATTGGACGCGACAGTGCTCTCCGCGGTGCTGACGGTGCAATGTGTCGGTGACCATCTGCGCTCCGGCGGGCACATCATCAGCGTGCTGCCGGAAAACCCGGCCACCGGCAGCGTGGACGCTGCGATCAAAGCAGCGCTCTCCAGCTGGGTCAGCGGCCAGGCCGAGGTGTACGGAACCCGGGGCATCACCGTGAACGCCGTGGCCTGCGGTCGCAGTGTGCAGGCCGGCTACGAGGGTCTTTCGCGCTCACCGGCGCCCGTGGCGGCCGAGATCGCCCGGCTGTCGCTGTTCCTCACCACCCCGGCAGCCCGGCACATCACCGGTCAGACGTTGCACGTGAGCCACGGGGCGCTGGCGCAGTTCGCCTGACACCCGCCGACGGCTACGGTGGACACCGTGGCAATTCGGCTGGGTTTCCAGATTCCCAACTTCTCCTACGGCACGGGCGTAGAAAACCTGTTCCCGACGGTCATCGCGCAAGCGCAGGAAGCCGAAACAGCCGGCTACGACTCGCTTTTCGTGATGGATCACTTCTATCAACTGCCCATGCTCGGGACTCCCGACCAGCCCATGCTGGAGGCCTACACGGCCTTGGGCGCGCTGGCCACCGCCACCGAGCGGCTGCAGCTGGGCACCTTGGTCACGGGCAACACCTACCGCAATCCGGCGCTGCTGGCGAAGGTCATCACCACGCTGGACGTGGTGAGCGGTGGACGGGCGGTGCTGGGCATCGGCACCGGCTGGTTCCAGCTCGAACACGAGCAGCTCGGCTTCGAATTCGGCACCTTCACCGACAGGTTCAACCGCCTCGACGAGGCGCTGCAGATCATCCTGCCGATGATCAAAGGCGAGCGCCCCACCTTCGCCGGAACCTGGTACCAGGCCAGCGAGGCCATGGCCAATCCGCGTTTTCGCGATCACATCCCGCTGCTGATCGGCGGCAGCGGCGAGAAGAAGACATTTGCCCTGGCCGCCCGCCATTTCGATCACCTCAACATCATCGCCAGCCTCGACGAGCTGCCGCGCAAGATGGAAGCGCTCAAGGCCCGCTGCGACGAAGCCGGGCGGGACCCGGCGACACTGGAGACCAGCCTCATGTTGACCGTGATCATCGACGAGAACTTCGACCAGTCGCGTGCCAATCCGCGCATGGTCGCCGGCAGTCCGGCGCAGATCGCCGATCAGGTGCAGGACAGGATTCTCGACGTCGGCGTCGGCGGCGTCATCATCAACCTGCCCAACGGGCATGTGCCCGGGATGATCACCACCGCGGCCGAGGCGCTGCGTCCGCTGTTCGGCCTGTAACGCGGATCACCCGCGAATTCGCTGGATGTGGTTTATCGCACAAGCTGGCGACTGGGTTTGTCGACGTGCGTTGACTAGGCTCAGGACGGGTATTAGCTAACCGCAATCGCCCGCCGAGGAGCCCCGTCAGGAGCAGCGAAAAATGAGCCCCCAGCAAGAACTCACAGTTGAACCGCGTCGCCGGCACCGGGTCGTGATCATCGGTTCGGGGTTCGGCGGGCTCAATGCGGCAAAGAAGCTCAAGCGCGCCGATGTCGACATCAAGTTGATCGCCCGCACCACACACCACCTGTTCCAGCCTTTGCTGTACCAAGTTGCCACCGGCATCATCTCGGAGGGCGAGATCGCACCGCCCACCCGCGTGGTGCTGCGCAAGCAGCGCAACGTGCAGGTGTTGCTGGGCAACGTCACCCACATCGACCTGGCCAACAAACTGGTCGTCTCCGAACTGCTGGGTCACACCTACGAAACTCCGTACGACAGCCTCATCATCGCGGCCGGTGCCGGTCAGTCCTACTTCGGCAACGACCACTTCGCCGAGTTCGCGCCAGGCATGAAATCCATCGACGATGCGCTGGAATTGCGCGGCCGGATCTTGAGTGCCTTCGAGCAGGCCGAGCGGTCCAGCGACCCGGAGCGACGGGCCAAACTGCTGACCTTCACCGTCGTCGGCGCCGGGCCGACCGGCGTTGAAATGGCCGGACAGATCGCCGAACTGGCCGAATACACCCTCAAGGGCGCATTCCGGCACATCGACTCGACCAAGGCGCGGGTCATCCTGCTCGACGCGGCCCCCGCGGTGTTGCCCCCGATGGGTGAGAAACTCGGCGATCGGGCAGCCGCCCGGTTGCAGAAGCTGGGTGTGGAAATCCAACTCGGCGCCATGGTCACCGACGTGGACCGTAACGGAATCACGGTCCGCGACGCAGACGGCACCGAACGGCGGATCGAATCGGCGTGCAAGGTGTGGTCCGCCGGTGTGCAGGCCAGCCGATTGGGTCGCGACCTGGCCGAACAGTCAGACGTCGAACTGGACCGGGCCGGCCGGGTCCTGGTGTTGCCCGACCTGTCCATTCCCGGGCACCCCAACGTCTTCGTCGTCGGCGACATGGCCGCCGTGGAGGGTGTCCCGGGGGTGGCGCAGGGGGCCATCCAGGGCGCCAAGTACGTCGCGAACAACATCAAGGCCGAACTCGCCGGCGCCGACCCCGCCGAGCGGGAACCGTTCCAGTACTTCGACAAGGGCTCCATGGCGACGGTGTCGCGGTTCTCCGCGGTGGCCAAGATCGGTCCGCTCGAGTTCAGCGGCTTCATCGCCTGGCTGATCTGGCTGGTGCTGCACCTGGTGTACCTGATCGGGTTCAAGACCAAGATCACCACGCTGCTGTCCTGGACGGTGACGTTCCTGAGCACCCGACGTGGCCAACTCACCATCACCGACCAGCAGGCATTCGCCCGAACGCGCCTCGAACAGCTGGCGGAACTGGCCGCCGAAGCGCAGAACTCCGGCGCGGTCGCGCGGAAAGCCAGCTAGACCTCGAGGTTCTGCAGCCGTACCTGGCCGCGGGCCACGACCCGGTCGTCGTCGTCGGTGATCGTCACCTGCCATAGCTGCTGGCGACGGCCGCGGTGCACGGGCTCGGCTCTGCCGTACACCGTTCCGGACTTGATCGCCCGCAGGAAGTCGGTGTTGTTGTTGACGCCGACCACGTTGCCGCCGCCGTGCTCGGCCAGCCAGGTGTAGGCGGCCACACTCGCCATGCTTTCGATCATCGAGCAGTAAACCCCGCCGTGCACCAGGCCCATCGGCTGCAGCAGGTGCGGTTTCACCTCGAGCTGCGCGCGGGCGCCCTCGGGACTGAGTTCGGTGAACTGCAAACCGAGCTGGTTGTCGAACGGGGCTTGGAAATCGGCGGTACCGGACGCGGATGACACGCCCTTGTGTCTACACCATGGGTAGCTGTGAC
>NZ_JCALDR010000040.1:0-12642 GCF_059812965.1 Mycobacterium sp. NGS29 | reverse complement strand
TACCTTGGTCATGTCATCGATCCAGGCCCAATACAGCGACGGGTCCTCCCGCGGCGGCGGCGGCTCATCACACAACTGCTCGAACATACATTCGATTATACCAAATTCTGCTGACTTAGACTTCTGTGATGTCTCGGGACCATCTGCCGCGAGGCAGGCGTGGCTCGACTGGAACCGAAGATGAAGCCTCGGGTCGGCGTGGCGGCGGTTCGTCTATCCGGCCCCGAATGCGTGCTGGCAACTCGACGGCGCCGAGTACGTTCTGACCGGCGGACGCACGTGCGTGATCCTGCAGCTCATCGACGGCCACTCTCGCTTTGCCGTCGCCTGGCACGTGGCGTGGGGTGAGACCGCCCAGGCCGCGATCGCCGTCTTCGTCAAGGCGGTCATCAACCGTCACCGATGTCTTGATATAGAACTGACACCGATGTCCTGAGACATCACACTCACTCAAACTGTCTGGCCGAGCCTTGGTGGGTAGGTGGTAGATGAAGCCCGGCCCGAATCAGCCGAACGCGGGTGACGCAGCCCCGCAGCGGGAAACCGATTTGTTGCGGACCACTAGACTGGACCCCTGAATCGAGAGTCGAGGAGAGTAGTGGAGACCCAGCAGAACGGGGCCCAAACCGGAACCGCCCGGGTGAAACGGGGCATGGCAGAGATGCTCAAGGGCGGCGTCATCATGGATGTCGTCACCCCAGAGCAGGCCCGGATTGCCGAAGGCGCCGGCGCCGTCGCAGTGATGGCGCTGGAACGGGTGCCCGCGGACATCCGCGCCCAGGGTGGGGTATCGCGGATGAGTGACCCCGACATGATCGAGGGCATCATCGATGCGGTCACCATTCCGGTGATGGCCAAGGCCCGGATCGGGCACTTCGTCGAGGCGCAGATACTGCAGAGCCTCGGGGTGGATTATGTCGATGAATCCGAGGTGCTTACCCCGGCCGACTACACCCATCACATCGACAAGTGGAACTTCACCGTGCCGTTCGTGTGCGGTGCCACCAATCTGGGCGAGGCGTTGCGACGCATCACCGAGGGTGCGGCGATGATCCGATCCAAGGGCGAGGCCGGCACCGGCGACGTCTCCAACGCGACCACGCACATGCGCGCCATAGGCGGTGAGATCCGTCGGCTCACCTCGTTGTCTGAGGACGAATTGTTCGTTGCCGCAAAGGAATTGCAGGCGCCCTACGATCTCGTCGTGGAGGTCGCCCGCGCCGGCAAGCTGCCGGTCACGCTGTTCACCGCCGGCGGCATCGCGACCCCGGCCGACGCCGCGATGATGATGCAACTCGGCGCCGAGGGCGTGTTCGTCGGCTCGGGGATCTTCAAGTCCGGCGATCCGGCCCAGCGGGCCGCGGCGATCGTCAAGGCCACCACCTTCTATGACGATCCCGACGTGCTGGCCAAGGTGTCGCGCGGCTTGGGCGAAGCGATGGTCGGCATCAACGTGGAGGAGATCGCGGAGCCGCATCGCCTGGCCCAACGCGGCTGGTAAGAACTATCCGTGGCGATCGAAGAGATCCTCGATCTCGAGCAGCTCGAGGTCAACATCTACCGCGGTAGCGTGTTCAGCCCGGAATCGGGATTTTTGCAGCGCACCTTCGGCGGTCATGTGGCCGGTCAGTCGCTGGTCTCGGCGGTGCGCACGGTCGACCCGCGCTATCAGGTCCACTCGCTGCACGGCTATTTCCTGCGCCCGGGAGACGCCAAGGAACGCACGGTCTTCATCGTCGAGCGGACCCGCGACGGGGGGTCGTTCGCTACCAGGCGGGTCAACGCGATCCAGCACGGCGAGATCATCTTCAGCATGGGTGCGTCGTTCCAGACCGACCAGGAAGGCATCAACCATCAGGACGCCATGCCTGCGGCGCCGCCACCGGATGGACTGCCCGGCCTGAACTCGGTGAAGGTATTCGACGACGCGGGGTTCAAGCAGTTCGAGGAGTGGGACGTCTGCATCGTGCCGCGGGAGAACCTGAAGCTGTTGCCCGGCAAGGCTTCCCAGCAGCAAGTGTGGTTCCGGCACCGCGACCCGCTGCCCGACGACCCGGTGCTGCACATCTGTGCGCTGGCCTACATGAGCGACCTGACCCTGCTGGGCTCGGCGCAGGTCAACCATATGGAGGAACGCCAGCACCTGCAGGTGTCGTCGCTGGATCATGCGATGTGGTTCATGCGGGCATTCCGCGCTGACGAATGGCTGCTCTACGATCAGTCCTCGCCGTCGGCCGGCGGGGGCCGCGCGCTGTGCCAGGGCAAGATCTTCAACCAGAGCGGCGAGATGGTGGCCGCGGTGATGCAGGAGGGGCTGACCCGCTTCAAGCGTGACTACCGGTCGTGAGCCCACCGCGGATCGGGGTGCTTGCGCTGCAGGGCGACACCCGCGAACATCTGGCCGCCCTGCGTGAAGCCGGCGCCGACGCGCTGACGGTGCGCCGCCGCGCCGAACTCGACGCGGTGGACGGGCTGGTGCTTCCGGGTGGGGAGTCCACCGCAATGAGCCATCTGTTGCGTGATTTCGACCTGCTCGAGCCGCTGCGCGCGCGGCTGGCCGACGGGCTGCCGGCGTACGGGGCGTGCGCCGGAATGATCCTGTTGGCCACCGAGATTCTCGATGCCGGAGCCGACGGCCGCGCCGCGCTGCCGTTGCGGGGGATCGATATGACGGTGCGGCGCAACGCCTTTGGACGTCAGGTCGATTCATTCGAAGGTGATATCCCGTTCGAGGGGTTGGATTCTGCGGTACGTGCCGTGTTTATCCGGGCACCATGGGTCGAGCGGATCGGCTCGGGCGTGCGGGTGCTGGCCCGAGCGGCCGGGCACATCGTGGCGGTACGCCAAGGTGCGGTGCTGGCGACGGCGTTCCACCCGGAGATGACGGGAGACCGGCGGGTGCATCGGTTGTTCGTCGAAATGGTCGAGGGCCGCCACTAGGTTCAGAGCACCGGCCGCATGATTCACACGACTCGAAGAGCGGCATCGCCGCAGCGGCAACCCCAGCCGACGACTACGCGGCGGATAAATCGACCGGACTACGGGGTTCCATCGATGCCGGGCGAGCCGGGTGGTGTACCGGCGCCCGCAGCTCCACCGCTGCCGCCAACGGCGTTGGCGGGGTTGCCGAAGTTGGTTGCGTTGCCGCCGTCGCCGCCGTCGCCGCCCGCGCCCGCGCTGCCGGTCCCGCCGTTGCCTCCGGCGCCCGCTGTGGCGGTCACCGTGGACGCCGCGTTGTTGATGATCGCCGCACCGCCATTGCCGCCGTCACCGCCGGTGGCCCCGTTGGTCCCGGCGGCCCCGTCACCGCCGGTGGCGGTGCCCAAACCCTCGGTGTATCCGTAGCCGCCGTTGCCGCCGTTGCCGCCGCCGGTAGTCCCGGTGCCGCCTGCCGCGCCGTTGGCGCCGACGGCGTTGACCACCGAGCCGTTATTACGAATGATCGTCGAGCCGCCGTCGCCACCGTCGCCGCCGCGCCCGGCGGTGCCGGCGCCGCCTACCCCGCCCGCACCCGCGTTGACCTGCCCGGACCCGCGGGCTTCGGCGTAGCCGCCGTTGCCGCCGTTGCCGCCGGTGGCCCCGCTGGTCCCGGCGGCCCCGTTACCGCCGGTCGCGGTGCCTGACCCGGCGGTGCTCGCGTTGCCGCCGTTGCCGCCGTGGCCGCTACCGGTGGTGCCGGTGCCGCCTGCCGCGCCGTTGGCACCGGCCACGTTCAGCGCCGACGCGCTGTTGAGGATGGTCGCCGAGCCGCCGTTGCCGCCGTTGCCGCCGCGCCCGGCGGTGCCGGTGCCGCCTACCCCGCCCGCACCCGCGGTGGCCTGTCCGGACCCTTGGGTCTCGGCGTTGCCCCCGTGGCCGCCGTTGCCGCCGGTGGCCCCGCTGGTCCCCGCGGCCCCGTTCCCGCCGGTGGCGGTGCCTGACCCGGTGGTGAACGCGTTGCCACCGTCGCCACCGTTGCCGCCGCCGGTGGTGCCGGTGCCACCCGCGGCGCCGTTGGCGCCGGCCGCGTTCAGCGCCGAGGCGCTGCTGGTGATGACCGCCGAGCCGCCGTTGCCGCCGTTGCCGCCGCGCCCGGCGGTGCCGGTGCCGCCCACCCCGCCCGCACCGGCGGTGGCCTGCCCGGACCCGGAGGTCGTGGCGCTACCGCCGTTGCCGCCGTTGCCGCCGGTGGCCCCGCTTGTCCCGGTGGCCCCGTTGCCGCCGGTGGCGGTGCCTGACCCATCGGTGAACGCGTCGCCGCCGTTGCCGCCGTGGCCGCTACCGGTGGTGCCGGTACCGCCGGCGGCGCCGTTGGCACCGACCGCATTGGCCGCCGACGCGCTGTTGAAGATGGACGCCGCGCCGCCGTCGCCGCCGTTACCGCCGCGCCCGGCGGTGCCGGTGCCACCCAGCCCGCCCGCACCGGCGTTCACCTGCCCGGACCCGAAGGTCGTGGCGCTACCACCGTTGCCGCCGTTGCCGCCGGTGGCCCCGCTGGTCCCGGTGGCCCCGTCGCCGCCGGTGGCGGAGCCCGACCCGGCGGTTTCGGCATTACCGCCGTTGCCGCCGTTGCCGCCGCCGGTGGTGCCGGCACCGCCAGCGGCGCCGTTGGCGCCGGCCACGGTGTGCGCTGACGCGCCGTTGGTGATGAAGGCCGAGCCCCCGTCGCCGCCGTTGCCGCCGCGCCCGGCGGTACCGGTACCACCGACCCCGCCCGCACCCGCGGTGACCTGCCCGGACCCGCTGGCTCTGGCGTCGCCGCCGTTGCCGCCGTCACCGCCGGTGGCCCCGCTGGTCCCGGCGGCCCCGTTACCGCCGGTGGCGGAGCCCGACCCGGAGGTGAACGCGTAGCCGCCATTGCCGCCGTCGCCCCCGCCGGTGGTGCCGGTGCCGCCAGCGGCGCCGTGGGCGCCGACCACGTTCAGCGCCGACGCGCCGTCGTAGCTGGCCGCCGCGCCGCCGTTGCCGCCGTTGCCGCCGCGCCCGGCGGTCCCGGTACCGCCCACCCCGCCCGCACCCGCGGTGACCTGACCGGACCCGTAGGCCTCGGCGTTGCCACCTCTGCCGCCGTTGCCGCCGGTGGCCCCGCTGGCCCCAGCCGCCCCGTCGCCGCCGGTGGCCGTGCCCGACCCTAAGGTGGTCGCGTTGCCGCCCTTGCCGCCGTCGCCGCCGCCAGTGGTCCCGGTACCACCCGCCGCGCCGTTGGCGCCGACCGCGTTGCCTGCCGACCCGCCGTTGAAGATGGCCGTCGAGCCGCCGTCGCCGCCGTTGCCGCCGCGCCCGGCGCTGCCGGTACCACCCTCCCCGCCCGCACCCGCGGTGACCTGCCCGAATCCGGACGTCGTGGCGGTGCCGCCGGCGCCGCCATCGCCGCCGGTGGCACCGTTGGTCCCGGCCGCACCGTCACCGCCGGTGACCGTGCCCGACCCTGTGGTGTACGCGCTGCCGCCGTTGCCGCCGTTGCCGCCGCCGGTCGTGCCGGTACCACCCGCCGCGCCGTTGGCTCCGACGACGTTGACCGCCGACCCGCCGTTGTAGATGGACGCCGAGCCGCCGTCGCCGCCGTTGCCGCCGCGCCCGGCGCTGCCGGTACCACCCACCCCGCCAGCACCTGCGTTGGCCTGCGCCGACACCCCGTGGGCCTCGGCGTAGCCGCCGGCGCCGCCGTTGCCGCCGGTGGTCCCGCTCGTGCCGGCGCCGCCGGAACCGCCGGTGGCATCACCCGATCCGTAGTTGTTCGCGTCGCCGCCCCTGCCGCCGTCACCGCCGGCGCCGCCGACACCGGGCGTCCCGCCCTGGCCACCATCGCCACCGGTCACGGCAGCCGTAGTAGTCAGGCTCACTGATCCACCGTCGCCGCCGCGGCCCCCCGCACCCCCGGTCCCCAAAGATCCGCCGGTCCCACCGGTACCTCCGGTACCGGCCGCCCCCCCGGCGCCCGCAGCACCGCCCTGCCCGCCGGTGCCGCCGGTACCGCCGGTCACCCCCGTCGCCGCGCCGTCGGCGCCACGCCCGCCGTCCCCGCCAATACCGCCTTGTCCGCCCGAGCCATTAGTACCCCCGACGCCGCTGTTCCCGCCCGTGCCACCGGCCCCACCCGCGCCTCCGGAAAGCCCGGTAGCACCAGTCCCGTCACCGAGCACACCGCTGGCGTCGGCGCCAATAGCGCCGTTACCGCCGACCCCGCCCTGCCCACCCGTGCCGGCCGCGCCTGCCACACCGCCCCCGGACCCGCCTGCACCACCGGCACCGGCCGCACCCCCGGTGCCCCCGCTGCCCCCGGCACCCCCGGCCGCACCGGCAGCCGAAGCACCGTCACCGCCTAGACCACCCGTACCCCCGCTACCGCCCACGCCGCCGCTACCGCCATTACCGAAGAACAACCCGTGCGCACCACCAGCACCACCCTGGCCACCGGCCCCACCAACAGCCCCAGACACACCTGCCGCGCCACTACCCGCGACCGCTGACGCCCCCGTGCCACCGTTTCCACCCACCCCACCGGCCCCACCGGCCCCGCCCTGACCGAAGAAGAATCCACCCGCACCGCCTGCACCACCATTGCCGCCCGCCGTGCCTGCCACACCCGCTGCACCGTTGGCGCCCGCACCACCGTCGCCACCCCGGCCCCCAGTGCCGAACAACCCCGCCGACCCGCCCGCTCCACCGTTTTGCCCGGCCGCCCCCGTCGCACCGCTTCCGCCGTTGCCGAACAACAAGCCACCGTCACCACCGCGACCCCCCGCCGTAGTGGCGCTGGCTCCATCACCGATCAATGGCCGTCCCAGCAACGCCTGCGTGGGCGCATTGATCACCCCGAGCAGCAACTGCTCAATGCTGGCGGCCTCCGCCGCGGCATACGCCTGACCGGCCCCGGCCAAGGTCTGCAAAAACTGCTCATGGAACCCCGCCGCCTGCGCACTCAAGGCCTGATACTGCTGCCCGTGCGCCCCGAACAGGGCCGCGACGAGCGCCGACACCTCATCACCAGCTGCCGCCGCCAACTGCGTCGTGGTCGCCGCGGCCGCAGCGTTCGCTGTCTGCACCGCCGCCCCGATGCCGGACACGTCACCGGCCGCCGCCGCCATCAACTCAGGAACAGCAAACACATACGACATCGACGACCCTCACCTTCACGACACGATCCCCAGGCCCGTCCGGCGATCATTGGCGCGAAGCGTAACCCGTGCATTGCAACCCGTTCGTCAATTTGCTGGAACTGCTTTGTGCGAGTGTCGCGCCGACAATACGAGCGGACACCACCCCACCGATTCAGGGTTACGGGGTAGCGGTTGCGTGGCGGTTGTCCCGGCGGAGGTGGATCAAGCCGGGCGAATCAGGCGCCACGTAGACTCGATGGGCGAACTTTTCAGCGAAAGAGGTAAGTCAGAGCCATGAGCGGCCATTCCAAGTGGGCCACCACCAAGCATCAGAAGGCCGTCAAAGACGCCCGCCGCGGCAAGGAATTTGCCCGGCTGATCAAGAACATCGAGGTCGCCGCCCGCACCGGCGGGGGAGACCCGGCGGGTAACCCGACGTTGTACGACGCCATCCAGAAGGCGAAGAAGACCTCGGTGCCCAACGACAACATTGAACGGGCCCGCAAGCGCGGCGCTGGTGAGGAAGCCGGCGGTGCCGACTATCAGACCATCATGTACGAGGGCTACGGACCCAATGGTGTTGCGGTACTGATCGAATGCCTGACCGACAACCGCAACCGCGCGGCCGGCGAGGTCCGGGTGGCGGTCACCCGCAACGGCGGCAATATGGCCGACCCCGGGTCGGTGTCGTACCTGTTCACCCGCAAGGGCATCGTCACCCTGGAGAAGAACGGCCTCACCGAGGACGACGTGCTGACCGCCGTGCTGGAAGCCGGGGCCGAGGACGTCAACGACCTCGGCGACAGCTTCGAGGTGATCTCCGAACCCACCGACCTGGTCGCGGTACGCACCGCCCTGCAGGAGGCCGGTATCGACTACGAGTCCGCGGAGGCCAGCTTCCAGCCGTCAGTCAGTGTGCCGGTCGACGTGGAGGGCGCCCGCAAGGTGTTCAAACTGGTCGACGCGCTGGAGGACAGCGACGACGTGCAGAACGTGTGGACCAACGTCGATCTGTCCGACGAGGTGCTGGCCGCGCTCGACGAGGAGTAACTGCGGTCAGGGGTGCCACCGGCTAGCGGTGTGCACCACCATCCCGCCGGCCTCGGTGGGGTACAGGTGCCAGGTCCGCCACCGCCATCCGGCGCCGTCGGGCTCGGCGGCCAGTGCCGTCAGTGCGGCGTCGTCACCCGGGAACACCCCGCCCAGCCAGCCGGTTTGACCTGCGCACTGGGTCCGCAGTTCGCGCGCAAGCGCGCGGAATCCGGCTGCGTCATGCCCTTCGATATGTGAGCGCAGGGTGTAGCCGGTTGCTTCGGAGCGCTCGGGCAGATTGCCGCCGGCAGTGCAGGACACCTGCTCGGAGAACCGGCGGCCGCCGTGCTCGGCGACCACGACATGCGACGCGCCCAGCACGCCCAGCAACAACGCCCCGCCGCGCGGATGGTCCAATCGACAGGTCGCCAGCGGGTTGGGGGCGGCCTCGTTGAGTGTCAATCCCAACCGTGCTCCGGACACGTCGGCCGGGGTGACGGCTAGCTGGTGGAGCGGCACGGTTCACAACCTACCCAGCGTGTCCCTGGCCGACGATGTCACCGGCACCGGTTACGCTATCGAACAGCTGTTCGGTGCGACGTGGGGAGCTGTGGTGCGGGTGATGGGCGTCGATCCCGGGTTGACGCGATGCGGGCTGTCCCTGGTGGAGAACGGGCGCGGGCGGCAGATCACCGCGCTGGACGTCGACGTGGTCCGCACCCCGTCGGGCGAGCCGTTGCACCGAAGGCTGCTGGCCATCAGTGACGCAGTCGAGCACTGGCTGGACACCCACCATCCGGACGTGCTGGCCATCGAGCGGGTGTTCTCCCAACACAATGTGTCGACGGTGATGGGCACCGCGCAGGCCGGTGGCGTGATCGCGCTGGCAGCGGCCAAGCGCGACATCGAGGTGCACTTCCACACGCCTTCAGAGGTCAAGGCCGCGGTGACCGGCAACGGCGCCGCCGACAAGGCGCAGGTTACTGCCATGGTCACCAGAATCCTTGCGCTGCAGGCAAAGCCGACGCCGGCCGACGCCGCCGATGCGCTGGCGCTGGCCATCTGCCACTGCTGGCGGGCGCCGATGATTGCGCGGATGGCCGCGGCTGAAGCGCTGGCTGCGGAGCATCGGCGCGCCTACCAGGCCAAGCTGAAGGCCGCCCGATGATCGCGTCGGTGCGCGGTCAGGTGCTCCTCGTGGCGCTGGATCATGCGGTCATCGAGGCGGCCGGCGTCGGGTACCGGGTGAATGCGACGCCGTCGACGCTGGCCACGCTGCGGCAGGGGAGCGAAGCCCGGTTGATCACCGCCATGATTGTGCGGGAAGACTCGATGACCCTGTACGGGTTCTGCGACGGCGAGACCCGGGACCTGTTCCTGACGCTGCTATCGGTGTCCGGGGTGGGGCCGCGCCTGGCGATGGCGACCCTGGCCGTGCATGACGCAGCCACCCTGCGGCAGGCGCTGGCCGACGGTGACGTCACCGCTCTTACCCGGGTGCCCGGCATCGGCAAGCGCAGCGCCGAACGGATGGTGCTGGAGCTGCGCGACAAGATCGGCGCGGTGAGCTCAGCCGGCCCGGCGGCCGCCGCGAACGGCCACGCGGTGCGCGGTCCGGTAGTGGAGGCGTTGATCGGCCTGGGCTTTGCGGCCAAGCAGGCCGAGGAGGCCACCGACAAAGTGCTGGCTGAGCACCGGGAGGCCACCACATCGACGGCCTTGCGGGCCGCGCTGTCGCTGCTGGGCAAGAAATGAGCGACGACTTCGACGAGCGCGACGTGGCTCCGACGCTAGCCGTCGGCGAGGGCGACATCGACGGCAGCCTGCGGCCGCGTTCGCTGCGCGAGTTCATCGGGCAGCCGCGGGTCCGCGAGCAGTTGCAGCTGGTCATCGAGGGTGCCAAGAACCGGGGCGGAACTCCTGATCACATCCTGCTGTCCGGGCCACCCGGATTGGGTAAGACGTCGTTGGCGATGATCATCGCCGCCGAGCTGGGATCCTCGTTGCGCGTCACGTCGGGTCCCGCCCTGGAGCGGGCTGGTGACCTGGCCGCGATGTTGTCCAACCTGGTCGAGCATGACGTGCTGTTCATCGATGAGATCCACCGCATCGCCCGGCCCGCAGAAGAGATGCTCTATCTGGCCATGGAAGACTTCCGGGTCGACGTGGTGGTCGGCAAAGGTCCGGGGGCGACATCCATTCCGCTCGAGGTGGCCCCCTTCACTCTGGTCGGCGCGACCACCCGGTCCGGGGCGCTGACCGGCCCGCTGCGGGACCGGTTCGGTTTCACCGCGCACATGGACTTCTACGAACCCGCCGAGCTGGAACGGGTGCTGACCCGCTCGGCCGGAATCCTGGGCATCGAGTTGGGCCGCGAGGCCGGTGCGGAGATCGCGCGCCGCTCGCGCGGGACGCCGCGGATCGCCAACCGGCTGTTGCGCCGGGTCCGCGACTACGCCGAAGTGCGCGCCGACGGTGTCATCACCCGCGATGTCGCCAAGGCGGCGCTGGAGGTGTACGACGTCGACGAACTGGGCCTGGACCGGCTCGACCGGGCGGTGTTGTCGGCGCTGACCCGCAGCTTCGGCGGCGGGCCGGTCGGGGTGTCCACGCTGGCGGTGGCGGTCGGCGAGGAGGCCGCGACGGTGGAGGAGGTGTGCGAGCCTTTCCTGGTACGCGCGGGCATGGTGGCACGGACACCACGCGGCCGGGTAGCGACCGCGAAAGCCTGGACGCACCTGGGCATGACGCCACCGGCGGGAGTCAACCAGCCTGGACTGTTCGACTAGGAGGACGTGAGATGGTCACTGCCGCTCTGGTTTTCGCCGCTCTGGCTGCGGTGCTGCACGTGTACATCTGGACCATGGAGTCGTTCACCTGGACGTCGAAACGCACCCGCGCGACCTTCGGCACCACCGCGGAGGAAGCCGAAACCACCAAGCTGCTGGCGTTCAACCAGGGCTTCTACAACCTGTTTCTGGCCGTCGTCGCCGGTGTCGGCATCGTCTTGGTGCTGCTGGATCGCCGGGTCCCTGGCGCCGCGTTGATTTTCGCGGGCGTGGGGTCGATGGCGGCCGCTGCGGTGGTGCTGCTGATCTCGGCGCGCGATAAGGCGCGGGCGGCGGTGACGCAGGGTTTATTCCCGGTGATCGCGCTCGGCCTCCTGGCAGCCTCGGTCGCGCATCCCTAGCGGAGTGTCTGCAGGTCTCGCCGTAAGGGTGGCCAGCCGGGGTCAGCTGGACCGCCCGGGGAGACCGGCGGTGGTTTCGGTGGGGCCGTACGCATAGCCATTACCTCCGCCGCCTCCCATGCCCGGTCTGGTGCCGCCGTTGCCTCCATAAAGGTTGAAGCTATCAGCGGCACCCACTCCGCCCTCCCCGCTCTTCGACCCGGTTTCTGCGCCGCCGTGACCATTGCCGCCGGGCGCACCGACTGCGGGTGGCACACCCTGAACCCACCCTGCCGCACCGCCGCCGCCTCCGCCGCCGTTGCCGCTGGTAGCCCCGGCCCCACCGCTGCCGCCGACGCCGCCCATAGAGAGCTGGTAGGTGGCGTTTCCACCGTGGCCACCGTTTCCTGCGACACCGCCGGGACCTCCGGCCGCGCCACCTCCACCGCCACCTCCTGCGTATGCTCCGTTGCCGGCCGACGCGCCGGCGCCGCCGCCGCCGCCGCCCCCGCCATTTCCGCCAGTGGTGCCGGTGGCGGTCCCACCTCCACCGCCGCCTCCGCCGCTGCCCCCACCGGCAAGAGCGTTGGTGGCCGAGTTGAGGGCCGGTCCGCCGGTACCGCCACCGCCGCCCTTGCCTCCGGTTCCTCCGATTGCGGAGCCGCCTCCGCCATTGCCACCGTCCCCGCCGGCGCCACCGCCGCCGGCGCCGCCCCCGGATGCGAAACCGAACGCGGTGGCGGTGTTCGAGCCGCCGTTGCCTCCGTTGCCGCCTTGGCCGCCGTTGCCGCCGTTGCCGCCCAGGGTGTTACCGGCGCCGGGTGTTCCGCCGTCGCCGCCTCTGCCGCCGTTGCCGCCCATGCCACCGCGGGCGCTGGCGGTGCCGGTGGTGCCGGTGTTTTGGCCGCCGTTGCCGCCGTCGCCGCCTTGGCCGCCGTTGCCGCCTTGGCCGCCGTTGCCGCCGCCGGTGCCGTTGATGCCGTCGCCGCCGGTGCCGCCTTTACCGCCTTGGCCGCCGGTGCCGGCGTTGCCGCCGGCGGTGGGGGTGGTTGCGGTGGTTCCGGTGGTGCCGGCGGCGCCTTGGCCGCCGTCGCCGCCTTGGCCGCCGTTGCCGCCGGTGCCGTTGGAGCCGGTGGTGGCGTTGTCGGGGGCGGCGCCGGCTGCGCCGGCTTTGCCGCCGGTGCCGCCTTGGCCTCCGGTGGCGCCGGCGCCGCTGGTGGTGCCGGTGTTGGTGCCGCCCAGGCCGCCGGTGCCTCCTTCGCCGCCGTTGCCGCCGTTGCCGGCTTGGCCGCCGCCGACGCCGCCGATTCCGGCTCCTGCGGCACCGCCTTGGCCGCCGGCACCGCCCTGGCCGCCCTGGCC